>JANTGI010000001.1 GCA_024762995.1 Saprospiraceae bacterium
AAAAAAAAAAATAAAATGAGTTTACTAACTGTTGGAACCGTTGCTTTAGATACCATTGAAACTGCTTTTGGAAAGAGAGAAAGAGTTGTTGGTGGAGCAGCCATGTATATTGGCCTAGCCGCTTCAAAATTTACAACACCAATTAATCTAGTGTCCGTTGTGGGGGGGGATTTTCCATCCGAAGAATTATCCTTTATGAAATCACTAAATATCAATTTGGATGGTCTTCAAATAAAAAAGGACGAAAAATCTTTTTTTTGGGCAGGAAAATATCATGACGACCTCAACGGGCGAGATACTTTGGCCACCGAACTAAATGTCTTGGCGGAGTTCAATCCCATCCTACCCGAAGCCTATAAAAGGGCTGATTATGTCATGTTAGGCAACTTAACCCCTGAAATACAAATGCAGGTACTCGACCAACTTAAGAAAAAGCCTAAGTTAGTCGCCATGGATACGATGAATTTTTGGATGGATGTGGCATGGGATTCTTTGATGAAAACGCTCAAAAAGGTCGATATGCTCCTCATCAATGACGAAGAAGCGCGTCAAATGTCCGGCGAACACTCTCTCATGAAAGCTTCCAAAGCCATTCTTAAGATGGGACCAAAAATTCTTGTAATCAAAAAAGGAGAGCATGGCGCCTTACTTTTCCAAGATAATGATGTCTTTTTTGCTCCCGCTTTACCTTTAGAAGAAGTAGTCGATCCAACCGGTGCCGGAGATACCTTTGCAGGCGGGATGATGGGGTATTTGTCCATGAAAGACCAGTTGACTAAGGAAAATTTCAAAAAAGCCATCATCGTAGGTTCTGCCATGGCTTCCTTCTGTGTAGAAAAATTCTCCAACGAACGCATGAAAGAAATTACTCCTGATATGGTCAAGCTTCGTATTAAAGAGTTTGAGCAATTAGTTAAATTCGGTGCTCCATTGTAAGGTTTTCGGTAACGGTTAGACACGGCTGTCTTTACTCCCTAAAAGGGTACTTTATAGCAAAAAACCTGCGGATACCTAAATAGTTGCCTTTTTCTATAGAACTATTCCTTTTCAATCAATAAGTCGGGGTTATTACATTCTTCTATCAACAATCCTAGGCTTTTGGATGTTTTGCGTATCTTAGTGACTCGAAACATGCTTTCGCAAAAAAAAGGAAGATGCTACAAAATCAAGGGACAAAAATGGTCGATAATCAATTGCAACTCAATACCATCGAAGAAGCCGTCGCGGATATCAAGGCGGGAAAGCTCATTATAGTTGTCGATGACGAAGATAGGGAGAATGAAGGGGATTTCATTGCCGCTGCAGAGTTGATTACTCCTGAGACCATTAATTTTATGTCCAAACATGGGCGGGGCTTGATATGTACGCCTATCGAAGAATCCAAAGCGGATGCCTTAGATTTACCGTTGATGGTAAATAAAAATACAGCATTGCATGAGACCGCCTTCACCGTTTCTATTGATTTGATAGGGGATGGTTGTACGACAGGAATTTCTGCTTATGATCGAGCCACTTGCGTCAAAGCCTTGAGTGATGATAAATATGGAGGCAAAGATTTTGCGCGACCCGGGCATATTTTTCCCTTACGGGCAAAAGCGGGGGGCGTACTTAGGCGTCCGGGACATACGGAAGCGGCGGTTGATCTGGCGAAGTTAGCGGGTCTGAAGCCGGTCGGAGTGCTTATTGAAATTTTAAATGAAGATGGCTCGATGGCTCGCTTGCCACAATTGCGAAAAATTGCCCAAAAATTTGATTTAAAAATCATTTCCATCAAAGACTTAGTGGCTTACCGAATGGAGCATGAGCGATTGATAAAGCCCATGAAGACATGGAATGTGGAAAGCCCTTTCGGGGCTTTGGAAATCACATCTTTTAAGCAATTGACGACTGACGACGTGCATTTTGCCATCAAAGTAGGCGATTGGAAAGAAGATGAACCCGTGATGGTTCGAGTACATTCTGCCCCTAGACCCGATGAATTATTGACCTCCCTTTTTGATCGCCGAAATAAACGCTTTTTTGAAGCGATGGAAGCCATTGCGGAAGCGGGAAAAGGGTTGATGCTCTACATGAGACATGGTGATAAGGGGAGACCTATTGAAGAGTGGCTCGAGAGAATGGCCACCGGTGGTCAGGACATCAAACCGAAGATGGATAAAAAGGATTTTGGGGTGGGTGCGCAGATTTTACGTTCCATGAAGGTGAGAGATATTATCTTGATTTCTAGCAAGACCCGGCATTGGGTCGCCCTGGAAGGCTATGGGCTGAAGATTGTGGGATACCACGCATTGACTTAGGGGCTAATCCGAATATATTTCTATAATTAGTAGAGACAAGGGATGCCTTGTCTCTACTAATTAAATTTAATATTTTATTTAGAAGACCGTAATGGAACCATTATTCAAGAATATTTGTCTTTCTCTTGGTATCAAATAAATGACGCTAATAAAAATAAATGAACAGTTGCTTTGAAGACAGATGAACTGCTTCTTGATGGTCATTTGTATGCCATTTTTTTTGGCAGGTACCTGAACGGTGCCTTTTCTGTATATAATGGCAAATAATGGTTAAAAAATGATTAAGAAAAAGGCTTTTCGGCTATAACCGGTACATATCAAGCATTTTCTTAGGTTTCATATCGTTTTTTTGTGTAACTTAGCGGGCAGTGGTCGGGCAGTATTGAGTAGGCGTAATTAGAATTTTCTGTATAATAGGTGACCTGAAATGGTGGCCGGTTTTTGAGTAAATATTGAATCATGAAATGGACACGACTCAATGGACAACCCATTAAAGAATCCATCGTTACGGCAGTGGAAGATGTAATTGTCCATGAAAAACAATTGGGTAATAAGCTCAAAGTTTACATTGGGACAGACTCTCAAGTATATGGAAAAACAGCCAACTTTGCCACGGTAATTGTCTTTTTGAGAGAAAAGAAAGGCGGTTTTATGTTTGTCAGCAAAGACCGTATTGAGCGAGTCATGGGCTTGAAAGAGCGAATGATCACAGAAGTAGCCCGATCTATTGAAGTAGCCTATTCCCTTTGTGATATTTTAGATAAGCACCATGTTGGGCTAGAAGTTCATGCGGATATCAATACCGATCCTAACTTTAAATCCAATGTGGCACTTAGCGAAGCCATGGGGTATATCATGTCTATGGGCTTTGAATTTAAGGCAAAGCCAAATGCTTTTGCGAGTACTTCTTGTGCCGATAAGATGGTTTGAGAAAGGAGCGCTTATGGGGAGCAGTGACTAAGCTACTCCTAAGGTGTGTATAACATATTGCACCTTTTTCAAGATTTCGATCAATTCAAGCTCCATAGGATTGACATCTTTGTCGCTTGCGACGAAGTGGCGGGATTCATATTCTCTTTTCTCGTATCTTTGTCGCATGGCCTTTAAACTCAATTCAAAATTTAAGCCCACCGGCGACCAACCTCAAGCGATTGAGTCGCTGGTGGATGGTATTTTAAGTGGGGAGCCGGCTCAGGTATTGTTGGGGGTTACCGGTTCCGGGAAGACTTTTACCATGGCAAATGCGATAGCCAAACTGAATCGTCCCACCCTGATTTTGACGCATAATAAAACGTTGACGGCCCAATTATATGGCGAGTTTAAGGAATTTTTTCCCGATAACGCCGTCGAATATTTTGTCTCCTACTACGATTATTATCAGCCGGAAGCATATATCGCTCACTCGGATTTGTATATCGAAAAAGATCTTCAAATCAATGAAGAAGTGGACAAATTACGGCTCAAAGCCACTTCTGCACTGCTCTCCGGTCGGCGGGATGTCATTATTGTCGCTTCCGTTTCTTGTATTTATGGAATGGGTAATCCCGAAGAGTTCAAAAAAGGAATTATCGATATCGAAGTGGGACTGACCATTTCAAGAAATCGTTTTTTGTATGACCTTACCGATGCACTCTACAATCGAAACGACGTAGATTTGCAAAGGGGCAGCTTCCGGGTAAAAGGTGATACCGTGGACATCAATCTTCCTTACGTGGATTATGGCTACCGAATTACCTTTTTCGGCAACGAAATCGAATCCATCGAAATCATGAATCCGGATACCGGCCGACGCGGCGAAAGACTCGACAATGCCGCTATCTATCCGGCAAACCTTTATATCGCGCCCAAAGATCGGATGCCGGCAATCATCAGGCAGATTGAAGATGAGATGTTTGCACAAAAAGACTATTTTGATCGGGAAGGAAAGATTTTGGAAGCCAAGCGAATTTCCGAAAGGGTGAGTTTTGACTTGGAGATGATTCGTGAGCTAGGTTACTGCTCCGGTATTGAAAACTATTCCAGGTTTTTTGATCAGCGAAAACCCGGGACACGTCCTTTCTGTCTGTTGGATTATTTTCCAAAAGATTATGTGACTTTTTTGGACGAAAGTCACGCCACTGTCCCCCAACTTAAAGCCATGTGGGGCGGTGATCGTGCCCGCAAACAATCCTTGGTCAACTTTGGGTTTAGATTGCCATCTGCTCTCGATAATCGCCCGTTGAGCTTTGATGAGTTTAATCGAATTACCAATCAAATTATTTACGTAAGTGCGACGCCGGGTGATTATGAATTGGAGCAAACAGGCGGGGTCATTATCGAGCAAATTATCCGACCTACCGGATTGCTTGACCCGCCTATCGAAGTACGCCCAAGTATCAATCAAGTCGATGATTTGTTGGATGAAATCAAAGAGCGTGTCCAAAATGATGAGCGTATTTTGGTCACCACATTGACCAAGCGAATGGCTGAAGAACTTGCCAAATATCTGGTGAGTTTAGATGTCCGCACTCGCTATATTCACTCCGAAGTCGATACGATGGAGCGGGTAGAAATCCTTCGGGATTTGCGTTTAGGCGAATTTGATGTGCTGGTAGGGGTCAATCTCTTGCGAGAAGGGTTGGATTTGCCGGAAGTATCCTTGGTGGCGATTTTGGATGCGGATAAAGAAGGATTCTTGAGAAATGAGCGCTCGCTTACGCAAACTGCGGGACGAGCCGCCCGAAATCCCAATAGTATCGTCATTTTTTATGCGGATAGAGTCTCTAAAGCCATGCAAGCCACCATCGACGAAACGGAACGGCGTCGGGCCATTCAAATGGCTTATAATAAAAAGCATAATATCACCCCAACAGCCATGCGGAAAACCCGCGAAGAGATTCTTGCGAAAAAAACCATTTTGGATATTCGACCGGAAGCCAAGGTCTATGTCGAGCCTGAAGAGCCGGATGTGGCAGCGGACCCCATCATCGCCTATATGTCCAAAGAGCAAATTGAGATGATGATCAAAGCCACCGAAGCCAAAATGAAAAAAGCAGCCAAAGAGTTGGATTTTATTTCTGCGGCTCAGTACAGAGATGAGTTGTTTGCTTTGAAGAAGCGGTTGTAGGGGAGAGCAGTTGGTTTGAGCAAATATCCGTTCATCTGTTTTTAGGCACAAAAAGGGGCAGTTTATGGCAAAAAACTGCGAGCACCTAAATAGTTTGCAAAAATCACTCTGTCTTTACAAATTGTTGAGTATTAGTAAGTTGTCCGACTTTTACAAAATAGATACCTTTCGGCAAATTAGAAATATCCAAAGCGATTTTTGTGCTTCCCGGAGAGATTTTTCCCGAAAGGCACACCCGTCCCATCGCATCAATAATCCTATAGTTAGCGATGTTTGCGAACTACAGTCTAAGCTTATTGTTGGTCATAAGGCAGATGAGTAATTGGGCACATTTAATGGAATTGTTTTGAAAATAGGCAAAAAAAATTGAATTTATGGCACATCATTGGTTGGATAGGACAACCCTTTTGATAGGGAAAGAACAGAGACAGCGGTTGCAAGCCACTCGTGTGTTGATTGTTGGTCTCGGCGGTGTCGGTGGGTTCGCGGCAGAATTTCTCGCCAGAGCCGGAGTGGGTCATATGACTATTGTGGATGGAGATGAAGTGGATGTGACCAATAAAAATCGACAGGTCATTGCGCTTAATTCGACGATTGGGCAGCCAAAGGCCGAATTGGTAAGGGCTAGGTTGGAAGACATCAATCCCGATATGGAAGTAGAAGCGATTAATCAATTTTTGGAGCCGGATATGATGTTGGAGTTGGTGGGGAAGGGTTTTGATTATGTTTTGGATTGTATTGACAGTATTCAGCCCAAGTTTCATCTGATTTTAGCTTGTAAAAGACATAATACACGGTTTATCAGTGCGATGGGAGCAGGAGGTAAGATGGACGTGAGTAAGGTCAAGGTGATGAATATTTGGCATACCGAAAATGACCGGCTTGCTCTCCAAATTAAAAAATTGCTCAAGAAAAAAAAGGCCTTGCGGAAATTTAAAGTAGTTTGTAGCACCGAGCCGATTCGTGAAGATGCATTGGAATACACGGATGGAACAAAGTACAAGAAAACTTACTATGGGACGATTTCTTACATGCCGGCCATTTTTGGGCTTTATATGGCCGAATGGGTCATTCGGAAGATTGTGGACTAATCCTTCTCCCTTAGGTCGAAAAGGGGGTTTTGCGTAAGCCCATGTATCACTATGGACTTAATCTCCTTAGAGAAGTATTGATTTTTCGATTTTTTCGCAACTTTGTAGATTATTACCATGTTTAGTTCTATATTTGCGATAGCGTTATGCGTTATGAACAGGGATACAGCTATTTTGGAGGTATTCTTTAGCGTAAGCGGGCTATATTTTCTTTAATTCATAATTTTCCATGGACACACAAGAACGATTACAAAAAATCTTGATTAAAGTGGGGCAGATGCAAGCAGACTTATCAAAATTGCGTCGGGAAAATGATGCATTAAGGAAGGCAAATAAATTTTTGAAGTTAGAGGCTGAGCATGGCGGAAGTGCTAATATGGAAAAGGCCTATACGACAAAAGAAGAGGATTGTGGTATTTCAAAATCTGAATTGGCAGCAGTCAAAAAAGATGTGAAAGGGTATATTGAGGAGATAGACAATAGTATTTCATGGCTTAAACAGTTGTAAACCATGGCAGATTCGGAGTTAAAGTCAGTTAGATTAAATATCGCAGGTAAGCTTGTGCCATTAAGCGTGCACCCTTCAGAAGAAGAATTGATCCTGAAGGTGTCCAAAGAGCTTAATGAAAAAATCAACAAGTTTCAGATTGATTATCAATTAAAGGATAAAATGGACGGCGTCGTAATGTTGCTGTTGACTTATGCCATTGATAATGCAAAAAGCGATATGCTAAAGGCAAATACCCATATTGATGAGCTGTTGACCGAAATCGAACAGATCGTTCAACCTTAATTCTTCTCCTTCTTTTGTAGGACTTTTTCCCTATTTTTCTTCCTATTTCGCCGCAAGGCGCAGCACTCTTTTTTATATAACCTAAATAATTGAGTGAATTATGGACCCTGTATCTATAGTCATAGGATTGGTCGTTGGAGCTATTATTAGCTTTTTTGGCGCAAAATCAATCTTTGGCAAAATCAATCAGAGTAAAATCGAAGAGATTAATTCTAAGTCTGACTTGATGATTAAAGAAGCTAAATTGACCGCTAAACAAATCGTCGATGAAGCCCAAACACAGAAAGAAAAACTCATTGCTAAGGCCGAAGCCCACAATGAGAAAATTAAGCAAAAGAAAATTGAAGAAGCTCGTGCCAAATACTCCAAACTGAAAATCGAATATCAGGAGTATAAAGTCCAACAAAAACTGGAGATTAAAGAAAAATTAATTGAACTCAGAAAGTTGGAAAGCGAGTGGGAAGGTAAGCAAGCGGCTCTTCAAGAAGAATTGGACGAGATTGAAGACGAACGTTCTGAACTGGAGCAAAAGGAAAAAGAAATCCAACTGCTCAAGGAAACGCTCGAAAAACAACAAAAAATCGTGGCCGAAAAAAGAGAAAAACTCGAAAAGGCCAATGAAGAGCGTATCAAAAAACTAGAATCTATTTCCGGTCTAACTCAGAGCGAAGCCAAAGCCCAGATTTTGGATGCCGTCAGAGCAAAATCCCAAACCGAAGCAATGGCCATTGTCAAAGACTCTATTGAAGGGGCCAAAGTGACCGCAAACAAAGAAGCCAAAAAAATTGTCATCCAAACTATCCAACGGATGGCTTCTGAATTTACCATTGAAAATACGGTCTCCGTTTTTAAGTTAGAATCGGATGAAATCAAAGGGCAAATCATTGGTCGAGAAGGACGTAATATTCGGTCTCTGGAAAGTGCCACCGGCGTAGAGTTGGTGGTAGATGATACTCCGGAAGCGGTTGTCATTTCTAGTTATGATCCCATTCGTCGGGAGATTGCTCGGTTGTCTTTACAGCGCTTAGTAGCTGATGGACGTATGCACCCGGGGCGTATCGAAGAAGTAGTCGCCAAGGTGAAAAAAGAATTGACTCAGCAGATTATTGAAATTGGTGAACGGACAGTCATTGATTTAGATATTCACGGCTTACATCCTTATTTGGTCAAAATGATTGGGCGGATGCGTTTTAGGTCATCTTACGGTCAGAACCTTTTGAAGCACTCCATCGAAGTGGCTAACTTATCCGCCATGATGGCTGCCGAGCTAGGCATGTCTCCCAAAAAGGTCAAAATGGCCAAACGTGCCGGTTTATTACATGATATTGGCAAAGTCGCAGAAGAAGAAAGTGAATTGTCCCATGCGTTATATGGCTATGAATTATGTAAAAAGTACAAGGAGCATCCCGCTATTTGCAACGCCGTAGGTGCGCACCATGATGAGATGGAAATGAACAATATCTTAGCGCCAATCACTCAAGCCTGTGACTCGATCTCCGGTGCCAGACCGGGCGCAAGACGCGAAATGGTGGAAGGTTATATGAAGCGCATAACTGACTTGGAAGAATTGGCTTTGTCCTATGAAGGGGTGCAAAAAGCCTTCGCCATGCAAGCGGGCCGTGAATTGCGCGTAATCGTTGAATCCGAAAAAGTAAGTGACCAACGTGCCGATGATCTGGCTTTTGCAATCTCCCAACAAATTCAAGATGAAATGCAGTACCCCGGCCAAATCCGTGTGACTGTCATTCGTGAGAAACGGGCCGTGTCCTACGCCCGATAAGTGTGCTGCCCCGGGGGACAGCTTCCATCAAAGAAGTGTCCCCCGGGCAAAACATCCCCAAAACCCAAAGCAGCTTGCTGCGCCCCAAACCAAAAGCACCAAAGGTGCGCCCCAAAGACCAAAAGGGCGTAGCCCGTCCCAAAGACCCAAAACCCCACTTTTTCCTACCTTTACCATTTACAAAAAAAAGCCACATGCAGTTTAAGGATTATTTGTATTCCAGACCGGACATTGAGTTATTTACGAGCGATTTTGAGCAATTGATGGACGCTTTTGCGAAAGCAGAAAAGGCGCAGGATCAACTTGATTTTTTGCAGAAAATCAATAACTTACGCAATAGTTTTTTGACGATGTATAATTTGGCTTTTATCCGCCATAGTATCAATTCTAAGGATGAGTTTTACGAAAGAGAGAATCAGTTTTTTGACGAAAATTCTCCTAAGTATGATGAGCAAAACAGCCGGTTTTATCAACTTTTATTGGAGAGTCCCTTTCGGAAAATAATAGAGCAGAAATTTGGACAACAATTTTTTAATCTTGCCCAAATGAGCCTTCAAACTTTCTCGAAAGAGATCATGGAAGACCTGGTTCAAGAAAATCGCCTGTCCACAGAATACATGAAAATTAAAGCTTTGGCCCAGCTGGAAGTCAACGGCAAAACCTACAATCTTTCTAATATCACCGCCCTGGAAGAAGACCCCGATAGAGACTTGCGCAAAAAAGCAGCAGACGCTAAATGGGCTTTCTATGCCGACCATCAAGTCGAAATGGAGAAGATTTATGATGACCTTGTCGCTGTCCGCACCCAAATCGCCCGAAAATTGGGGTTTGAGAATTATACCGAACTTGGCTACTTACGCATGAACCGCTCCGACTATAATCAACAAATGGTCGCCGCATTCCGAGAAGCCGTCCAAAAATACATCGTACCCATTGCCAACCAACTATACGACAAACAAAAAAAGCGATTAGGTCAAAAAGAACTAAAATACTATGACTTGGCCTTCAAATTTCCGTCCGGCAACCCGCAACCCACAGGCTCGCCCGATGAGATTGTCGAAGCTACCGCCAAAATGTACAAGGAATTATCCAATGAAACGGACGATTTCTTTCAGTTTATGACGGACAGAAACCTACTTGACGTAGTCGCCAAAGACGGCAAATCAACCGGTGGTTATTGTACTTTTATTCCCAACTACGGCTCGCCGTTTATTTTCTCTAATTTTAACGGAACGAGCGGGGATATTGTCGTGATGACCCACGAAGCCGGACATGCTTTTCAGGTGTTTAGTAGTCGCCATACACCATTGCCGGAGTACCAGTGGCCTACCTATGAATCCGCTGAAATCCATTCGATGAGTATGGAATTTTTCACCTTTCCTTGGATGGATTTATTTTTTGAAGATGCGGATAAGTTTAAGTATGCACATTTAATCGCAGCCATCACTTTTATTCCTTATGGGGTAGCCGTGGATGAGTTTCAGCATATTGTCTATAATCAACCGGAACTCAGCCCCAAAGAAAGAAATCAAGCTTGGCTTGCACTTCAAAAAAAATATTTGCCCCATTTTGATCATGCCGGCAACAGCTTCTTAGAGCAGGGTGGTTTTTGGCAAAGGCAAAGTCATATTTTTCGTTCTCCTTTTTATTATATTGACTATGCACTTGCGCAAATATGTGCCTTCCAATTTTGGCAACGTGACCAAGAAAATCATGATGCCGCTTGGAAAGATTATGTCCGACTTTGTCAAGCCGGTGGAAGCCTTTCCTTTCTAGGGTTGGTGGACTTAGCAGGTTTAGAATCGCCTTTTGATGAAACCGTCATTCGTCGTATTGCTACGCATGTGGATGCCTATTTGTCAGAGATTGATGACTCGGGATATTAGACATTTGCCATCGACACTTGAGCCGGTGGATAGGGGAGGACGACAAGTGTAAGATTTTGGTATCTAAGCAGTCCCATTTACTTTAACTCTCCTCCAGCCCAATCAAAGGCAACCGAAAACGGACTAAAGTCCCTTGGGTGCCGGAGCCGGACAAGCTCAAGTCCTCCACTGTAAATTTCATAGACTTTTTCAGCTTTTTATTGAGCATCTTTAGGCGATCTTGAGTTATTTTCATGGATCTTGACTTGTGGTTGGCATCATTAGAAACCGGACTTTGACTAATACCCACACCGTTATCTTCTATACAAAACTGAATTTCATTTCCTTCTTTTTTGATGGTTATCTTTATTTCTCCGGAGTCGGTCAATCTTGTAAAACCATGTTTTATCGAATTTTCCAAAAAAGGCTGAATAAGCATGGGGGGAATAAGCAACTCTTCTTGATTAAGATGGGGGTCACAATCAATTTTGTAATCAAATAAATTTCCGTGCCGTAGTTTTTCCAGCTTTAAATAATGCTCGATAGATTCCAATTCATCCTTGATGGTCACCAACTCATTGTTGGAACTTTCCAAAATGGAACGCATTAACTTCGAAAATGAAGCAAAATAAACCGCTCCTTCTTCGATACCGTTTTTTAGCGTGAACGATTGAATGGCCGTCAGCGCATTAAACAAAAAATGGGGCTTAATCTGAGCACGTAATAGCCTTTGCTCCAGCTCAAGATTGCGTTGCACCGTCTGCAGGCGTTTGGTGCGCACACTCAGCCAGCCCACAAGACCAAGTAACAAACCAATCAATAATACCGCTAACATGATGGCTCTGCTCCTTTTTATTAATTGATTGTCTTTGGCCAAAAGGCTAATTTTATTATCCTTTAGTTCGGATTGATATTTGGCATCCAACTCTTTGATTTGTTGCTTAATATTTTGCCCTTCCAAGCTATCTCGTTGGGTGATATATGCCTTGTAAGCGGTCAATGCTTGATGATCTTGCCCCAATGCTTCATACGATTCGGATTGGGCCAAATGTATATCAGATTGGATGTTACCGCTTTCGCTAAATTTAGAACTATTCAAGGCCTTTTGAAAAAAAGCCAATGCCTTGTGATGCTTATTTAAGCCCTGATTCACCTTGCCCAAAGAAAAATAAGTATTCGCCAAATTATATTTGAACGGTATCGACATGGCCAAGACAGATTCCAATGTTTTTTGTGCTTGCGCAAATTTTTTAACGTCCATTTGTACCAAGCCAACCACTCCATAGGCGTTAATCAAGCCTAAAGTGTCTTTTGCTTGCTCAAACCGATCTATCGCCTTTTCTGCATACGCAATGGCTTTTTCGTGTGCTTGTTGCTCACGATAAATGTTGGCGATGCTTTGCAGATAGCGTCCGACTTCTCGATTGGAGCCCTTTTCCTTTCGCAAATCCAAAGCGTACTGAAAATGAACCAAAGCGGTATCTAAATCTGACATCTCCTTATAGACAAGCCCTAAATTATGGTAAGCTGCAGCCATCCCTTCTTCAAAATGAAGCCGATTGTATATTTTTAGAGCGCCTTGAAAAGCCAGGACGGCTTCCGGATATTTGCCAATAGATTTATTGGTGATGCCGATGGCATTATATTGATTTGCGGCGTTTTTATCTTGTTGATGTGCTAAAGCATAATCTTTTGCCCTCGTAAAAATAGAAATGGCCAGGGCATACTTCGCTTGCTCAAAATAACATCTCCCAAGAATAAAATAAGCATCATTGACTCCCATCGGGGATTCTGCGACCTTGAATGCTTCCACCGCTTGCTGAAGCATCGATTCTGCTTCCTTATAATTTCTTTCTTGCCAATAGCTCTTGCCCAAGTCAAACAAAATCTCCGCTTTCTCTTTGGGGGACTGTACAATGGATAACTCTGCTTTCAAGCTGTCGATTACGGTTGCTTGCGCCCAAAAGGGATGAAAAAAAAGGAGTAACCAAGATAATGCGATTCGCCACATGTCAATTCTGCTTTTTACCTGAGTTCGATAAAAGATTTGAGATTCAGTTTTCTTAAATTTTTCATTTATTCACGATTTTTTTTATTGTTTTACGGTGTTCATGAATGCTAAAGCATTTGCAATTTAATTTTTTGAAGGCAAGCGGGCTATGGCAAAGAAAATTAAAGCAGAAAATGGACAATTTTAGGAAACCTTCTAAGTAAGAAGGCAGGTCTAGCAGAAAAACAAAGTTAATTATCCTTTTTCAGATGGTTTCTAACTTTGTTTTCTGAATCCAAAGGTTTCGTAGAACTCAGGTTTTTATGAAAGGTAACGATGCGGCATGGGTAACAGAAACCTTTTGACCTCCATGGCCTATGTGTACCATCACTAAACAGTTACCGATTAAATAAAGAATCCGCAATGATCAATGGGAGTAAACTTTTATGGAGACAATTCGATTTTCCGGACAGACAGTCGGGAAGACAAAGATATATTTTTTTTGTCAATAACTATGAACAATGGTTCGGACTTTTTTTTAGCTGTGAAACACTTATAGTAGATTACTAGAGCCAAAATGCATCTACATGGAGAAGCCATCAGACCGTCCATTGAGTTATATTACCCAATTTGCGCAAGCCAATTTTTTATTTTTCGCAAATACTGAGTATATTTTTTTTCATCTTTTTTGATGGCATACATGATGTGCTTCGGTTCTTTGATGAATAATTCGGAGCCGGCCAGATTGGTGCCATATTGTACTAAGGGCGTAAAGTGCCCCTTTTTACCTTTCGGAAAAATAAGGCCTTCTTGCTTAAAAACATCCAACATCACCATGACAAATTCCAGCGATTGCATATTCACGCCCACTTTTAGGTCATTCGCATGGGGTTCAAATAATTGCTTAAAAGTCTTCACGGAGTCGATGGCATTCTCTGCCTTTAGATTTCTGGCGATTTCATCCAACTTGTAGGGTTCGTCCTTCCATTCGTAGTAAGTGATGACTTGCGGAGTCAATTTCTTTTTGGTCACGGTCGAAATCTTATACATTAAATCCAGGCGCAAGAAGCGATTAAGCGTATCAAAGTCATAATTATTGATTTGGCACGCCATTTTCAAGGAATTTTTGACAATGGAGACGGTCTCATGGACTTCCCGATTGCTAAATTCGATGACACTACGAATGAGAAAAATAGATATTTCAAAGATGATATTCCGCAAAGATTCTTTTGTTTCTTCATCTTTTGCGGAAGCGACAATGGCATTGACTTGCGTCAAATAGGAAGAAGCCATATTGCCGATTGACATATCTAGCTCAAAAGGTTTCATCACTTCCATTTGGGCAAACTGGTCTTCTAATAATTCAATGGTTTTATCGGTAACGACGACCAATTTATGCTCATCGAGCAAAGTCATCACGGCCTCTTTGTCTTCGGGATATAGCCTAGAAATGATAGAATCTACATTCATACTCCTATTTTGGCTTCAAGATAGGGCATAATTTGGAAAAACATGACAAAAAAGGAAAGGATTTTGTTTTTTTGCTAATTTCTTGTTCAGATGATAAACCGTGCAAACTTCCCGATACAAGGAGTGCTTTCCTTGTAAAAAAACAAGAGAAGCAATGATTTACTCAAGTTCCCCTAGTCACAAAATCCCGTATTTAGGGATCCTTTGGGTCTGTAAGTAATTGACCGCAATTAACTGAACAATATCAAAACACCCACCCGAGAGAAATACGCATTCTTTCCAATTCATCATATTGGCGATACCGCCCTCCTTCTGTCTCAACATACCCATGATACTTGGGCACCACACCAATGTACTTGGCATCTATCATAAATCTTTTGTTCTTCCCGGGTTGTATGCGACAACCAAAATTAGCCATTGGGCTTGATGACCAAAAGGTACTAATTGGACTATACGCTACCTGTTCATAAACTTGATAGTCCCACTTAGAATTACTACTACCATCTAAATCTACACGCTGGATGTCAAAAGTAACATCCCTGCCTTTTATCTGTGCTAATGTCCAACCTAACTCTACATAGAATTTGACTGACTGAGCGGGTTTCTGCCAAAGGTAAGATTTCACACTAAGACTAACAGGAGTATTTGTTATGGGAATAAAAACTTTTTCACCAAGCTCAAGAATACCCAATTGGTTATTGGGGTGTCCAAACAAACACCAATTACAGGGAATTGGCACATACTCAAAATTTTTCAAATTCGTCAAATTTTCCTTTGTAACTTCCACCCCTTCATCCACACGAATCCTGCTTTCAATAATGCTATTCTCACGAGAGCCAGCGGACTCACTAGATGGCTTCTTCCCAAAAGATACATTCAAGGTATTCCACTTCCAAAAGGGATACTCAAAATTAATTGCCACAGCATCTCCGGCTCCAAGACTAATACTAGGTGTATAATGCCCCTTACGAAAAATGGCTCGCTGCTCAACTCTTGCTTTTCTCCTTGCCTTTTTGGCTCGTTTAAAGCTTACGCCAATATCATTATCCTTCTGACCAAACATCTGGCCCCAAATTATACATAAGATTAAAAATATTGCTACTTTTTTCATAACTTTTTGTTTTTGATTTAATACAAAGGTATTGCGGATGCTTGCGCAAAAACATGGACTTTCGCAATAGTCAAACCAAAGTCGAAGGCTAATAACTATAAACCAGTCATAATCAGTTATTTACAAATAAACGTATCATTTTAAAAACTTAAAACCCAGCCAAAACTAGCCACTCAAGGTCAAATAGATTACTCAAATTCCAGTGCAGTAGTGTGAAGATTTTACAATCTACTAATTTAGAGTAGAGACAAACATTCCCAGAATACATGGACACCACAAAAACAGACTTGGTATCTATCATAAATCCTAAGCTACCAACACCCCTACAACTTCAATATAGAGCCGGATGATGTCCGATGATCATACACCAAAACATAGTAATACACTCCTATCGGCCAGTCTCCTACATATATTCTATTGGTCTGCGATAACTTTTGGGAAACCAGCAGCATTCCGGATGCCGAATAAATATAAGCTTCTACATCAGGATCAGGTCCTTTACCAAAATAGATATAGTCACTCGCCGGATTTGGGAAAACAGAAACATCAAAAGGTTCTTTTTCTTTTGGCTGCCAGTCATAATCTTCAAAGTACCAACGGTGAAAAGTTTTGGTGAACCATGAATTTGTATCATTATCCCATTCTTTATTTGTATAATCCAAAATTGTCTTATCGGAATTAAACTGAACCGTAGTCAGTCGTCGGTATTCTTCTCCGGCATAATTCACTCCCCGATCATAAATAGAATCTAACGAATTGTCTTCTGCGAAATAATCAATTCTTTTCCCGGATGTCTTCCATGTCATATTAAGGTCATCCCAAAATGTATAAATCTCTACTTGATAGCGAGGTTGATCATTGTACAAATACTCAACTTTTTTACTTTTGACAAAGCCCAGCGTATCGATCCATTTATAATAGAGGCGCTCCTTTAGACGGGATTGCATATCATATAAATATTCAAACTTTTCAGTATTTTTTAGTTCCCCCAAATGATTCTCTTGCCTGATTTCTTTTTCTTTTAGTCCGTCTGCGGTATAAGTATATTGTGTTTTACCTAAATGGTGCCAGATGCCCGAACCAAAGTTTCGATGATAGGTATTGTGAACCATTATCTTCCCATCAATCACTTCATTCTCAGTCTTATCATATGGGAAAAAATGGTTGTTAATATTATCCCACCCATAAAGCTTACTGGATAATAGAATTCCATCCGGAGTGTATTCGAATGTAAATTTTAGGCCGTTTAACTCTGTTTGCTCGAGAAGGTGTCCGTGCTCATTATAATAGATATAATTGGATAAATCCCAGCGAGAGCTGTCCTGATTCCAATAATAATCAAGACTCTGCTATATTTTTCCGGGTAAATAATACGTTTTTACTTGCTTTGTAAGATAGTCTAGTGTTCCGGAAATACTATATCCTTCGACAAAAAGAATTTGACTATAGGTTAAATCATCATAATCCGTGGTCATTTTGAATCTAATTTTAAAACTGCCGGTACTATCCTTCTGATAAAAATTTCTTGCTATTGCTCGATCCCGAGAATCATAAAAGATAGAATCAAGCCATACACTTTCTGGTGCGAAATGATTCTTTACAACAACGGATGCCAATGTGTCATAGGTTGTTGAATAAAAATAATGAATACTATCATATTTAGTTACATTATCAGTCACCCGCTTTCTCGGATTGTCCTTAGGTAACCAACTATATCCAAACTGCCCATATAAACAAAACGCAAAGCCAAACATCAATATAAAAAGAAATACAAATTTTTTCATCTTTTCTAGTTATTAAACAAATTATTGGCTACTAAAGTAGCCCCGTATTTTCACTACCTATATCCCCACAATATTATATACTCCAAAATGCTTTAGGTACTCAAAGCACTTTTTACGCCACAGAAAAACCATTCCCCCACCCATCTTCAGGCGCCACAAAACTCAAAGCACCTTCTGCATTTTCGGCCATAAGAATCATGCCCTGGGATTCCACGCCGCGCAATTTTCTTGGAGCCAAATTACAAAGAACTAAGACTTGGCGACCGATGATTTCTTCGGGTTGATAAAACTCTGCGATACCGGAGACAATAGTCCGTTGTTCAAAGCCTAAGTCCACCGTCAAAACCAATAGTTTCTTGGCTTTTTTCATCTTTTTTGCGGTCAAAATGGTGGCGGTGCGAATATCTAATTTGGTAAAATCATCAAACTGAATGGTAGGCTTCACGGGCGCATAGGAAATTGCTGGTTCTGTAGCCGTTGTTGCCTGTAGCTTCTCGCGTTGCGCTTCAATTAATTCATCCGGAATCCGCTCAAACAAATAACCCACATCTCCAAGTTGATGCCCCGGCTCTATGAGAAGCTGTCCTTCTGAAAGGGAATCCAAAACTTTGGCCAATTCCCCTTTTCCGGCAACGGGGGGCAGGTTCAACATTTTACGCAATTTTGCGGAAGCGAAAGGAATAAATGGCTCCATTGCCACACTCAATGCCACAACAATTTGGGCAGCCGTATTCATGACAACGGCGGTAGCATCCGGATCCGTTTTTTGGAGCTTCCAAGGGGCATTGAATTGCAAAAATTGGTTGCCGATCGTGGAGATTTCCATCATGGCTTTTAAGGCCGCTCGAAACTCAAATCTTTCGATAAACTCTACCATCTCCTGCAACTTATCAAACACCATCAACAATTCAGAATCCTGAAAAGTCGTCACTTCTTCGCCTTCCGACGAAATAATCGTTAAATTCGGATCAAAATCAGGGATTTTACCTGCATAATACTTTTTGGTTAGGACCAATACCCGATTGATGAAGTTGCCTAAATTATTGACTAATTCATTATCATTGGCATCTTGATATCCTTTCCAAGTAAATTCGCTGTCCTTTTGCTCGGGCATGATGCGCGTCAAATAATAACGCAATACATCTTCTTTTCCCGGAAGGTCTTCGAGATATTCATGGAGCCAAATCGCCCAGTTTCGGGATGTGGAAATTTTATTGCCTTCCAGATTTAGGAATTGATTGGCAGGCACATTTTTCGGAAGAATATAAGTCCCTTCTGCCTTTAAAATAGCCGGAAAAATCAATGCGTGAAAGACAATGTTATCTTTCCCAATAAAATGAATTAAAGATGTATCTTTTGATTTCCAATACGGCTCCCAATCTTTATTATTATCAATTGCCCATTGCTTAGAAGCCGAAATATATCCAATCGGCGCATCCAACCAAACATATAATTTTTTGCCTTCTGCCCCTTTGACTTCCGACGGCACATCTACTCCCCAGTCCAAATCCCTAGTCATCGCCCGAGCTTGCAAACCGGAATCTAACCACGAATTACATTGTCCTAATACATGATTTTTCCATTTCTTAGGATCATGCACTTTCTCTCCGTCCAAGATACCTTCGTTAATCCATTTTTTGAGCCAAGGCTCATACTTATCCAAAGGTAAAAACCAATGGGTGGTCTTGCGTAAAACGGGTTGATTTCCCGTAAGGGTCGAAACGGGATTAATCAACTCCGTAGGGCTTAAAGTCGAGCCGCACTGCTCACATTGATCGCCATAGGCCGCTTCGTAGCCGCACTTTGGGCAAGTCCCTTTGATGTATCGATCCGCCAAAAAAGCCTTGGCTTCTTCGTCATAATATTGCTCTGATTCTTTTTCAAGAAATTCGCCTTTTTGGTAAAGTGTTCGGAAAAATCCTTGCGATGTCTCATGATGAATTTTCTCGGAAGTCCTGTGGTAGATATCAAAGGAAATACCTATTTTCCGAAAGGATTCATCAAACATCTTGTGGTATTTATCGATGATTGCTTGGGGCGTGGTGCCTTCCTTTAGGGCTTTGATGGTAATCGCTGCGCCATGTTCATCCGAGCCGCCCACATATAATACGTCCTTACCCAAATTTCTTAAGGTCCTTGCGTAAATATCTGCCGTCAAATTAGCTCCGGCCAAATGCCCTATGTGTAAAGGCCCATTGGCATAAGTCAAGGCGGAAGTAATCATATATCTTTTAGGCGTCTCCATCATTATCATATTTAGTCGGCAAAGATACGGAAGCTTTCGCAAAATAGATGGAGAGAAGGTGTAAAATCACTTCACCAGCCCATATTCGATGGCAATGCGCACCAAACCGGCTGTATTTCTGGCCCCGACCTTAGCCAACATATTGCGGCGATGAGTTTCGACAGTGCCGGCGCTAATAAAAAGTTTTTCGGCAATTTCTTTGGTGGTCAACTCTTCCAAGATAAGCCTTAACACTTCTTTTTCTCGACGGGAGAGACTAGGAAAGGGGTTGCTTTTCTGCGTGTTCTGTCCGGTGATACTCGAGATGATGATGTCATTGACTTCTTGATCCAGATATTTTTTCCCTTTAAACACGGTTTCTATTGCAGCAACAATTTCGTCCTTTCCGGCATTTTTTAGGACATAGCCGGCGGCTCCATTTTTGAGCATCATCTTGATTAGGCTGCTATCCTTTAGCATAGAAAGGGCAACTATTTTTAGGTCAGGATGCCTTTTATGGATGATTTTACAAGCATCAATCCCATTGATTCCGGGCAGATTTATATCTAATAACAGCACATCTGCGACCGTCCCGGTCAGTCGGTCAATGCCATCTTCTGCCGATAATGCAAAGCCGACCAGTTCCACATTCTCTTCTTGTCCCAGCATCAACTCAATGCCTTCAATGACCATTTTGTGGTCATCAATAATAAAAACTCTAATCATCGTATTGGAATCTCAATGTTAACAGTGGTACCTTGTCCTATGACGGAGTCCCAAATAATCTTTCCTTTCAAAAAAGCGACTCTGGACTTTACATTGGACAAACCCATCCCCCCTTTTTGTTTGGCCGATTCAACATCAAAGCCCATGCCATCATCTTCGACCATCAGGTTCACGAAGTCAGCTTGCCCAAAAAGCTGAATAAATACATTTTTGGCTTCGCTATGCTTGATAATATTATTGATTAATTCTTGAATAATCCTAAACACCATAATTTCCCTAGACTTTGGACAGTCCTTTGGCAAATTGATGATTTCTACCTTACAGTTGATACCAAGGGACGATAAAGATTCTGCCAAATCTTCCACTGCCGGCTGCAATCCGGCCAAAGCCAAAGCCCTGGGCAAGATGTCATGAGCCACTCGGCGAACTTCATCTCCGGCATTGGTGACTAAATCTAAGGTTTTTTGATACTTCCCAGAATGTTTAATTTCCGGAAACTCTTGTACCACTCCTTGAAAATGAGATTTTACGGCACTCAAAACTCCACCCAAGCCATCATGTAAGTCCTTGGCGATACGTCCCCGCTCTTTTTCTTGTCCATTGAGCATTGCATTCATCACCGCAATATCTTTTTGTTGTTTTAGAGCGACGACTTCCTTTTCGTGTAAGATGTTTTCTTGAGCGGTAATGGTTTGGTGATACTTCAAACGTTTGCGGTAGTAAAACCAACTCATCAGCGCAATAATACCTAGCAAAATCGCTCCAAATTGGTAATAAAACCTTTGTAGTTTTTGTTGCTCTAAAGCTAATTTTTGTTCTGCGATTTTGCGTTCTTTTTTTTCCAGACTGTATTTTGCATCCATTTCAGCAATTCTATCTGCGTTGTCCTGTCGGTAAATAGAATCTGATAAATTCCGAAGCTTAATGGCATATTCATAAGCTTTTCGATATTTCCCTTGTTGCTCAAAATTATTTTGAAGTCCTTGGAGGATAAGTTTGGTGCTATTAAAATCTTTTCCTTTATGCAACAACTCTTCCGCTCGAAGCATATATGGAATAGCAAGTGCCGGTTTATTTATCTGTTGGTAATTGCGATTCAGTTCTGAGACCGTCATCACATAGGTACTAATTTTTCCTAAGCTATCGGCAGCATTCAATACCTGAATAGCATCTTTTATGGGCTTCATCGGAAACTCATCATCCCTATGACTTGAAATAGGCATGTGGTTTATTGGGATGTCTTTTTGCTTAGTCATAAAATACTGAATCAACAACTCATTGTAATGAGCAAATCTTGCCCAGTCCTGCTTAACGTAAAAATAATCCGCAATCACATAGAGCAAATAGCCCTTTTGTTTTGATTGGGCGTCATACCTGCTCATCAGTCGCCATGCTTGTTCATAACTTTCTGCTTCTTCTTTGACATTGCCTAAATAGCCGGCAAGCATGGCACGTGAATTAGCAATGCGCCATAATTCAGCATTCAACTTATATCGATTACACGTTTTTTCCGCAAGGATTAGGTAGGCATTGGCACTATCCGGAGCATTTATTCTAATAAATTTTCTGGCAATACCTTGCGCAAAGTTAGCCTGACGTGTGTATTGTCCTGATATTTCTGCTTGATGCATCAATCTATTGATGACATTGATGGACTCTTGGTTCTGATTTAAAGAAGTCAATAGTGATGCCTTATCAAGTCCCAACCAAAAATACAAATCAGAATTCTTTTGGGGAATTTTATCAAAGTAATAAGTACATTGAGCTAAAGCAGTATCTGCATTAATAGAAAATAAGTAGCGCGTTATTTGCCGATATGTAGAATAACGCGCATTGGAATCATCAAGTTGCTCTATCTTTTGCAGCAAGCTGTCAATAGCGGGGTCTTGCGCCCAAATAGGACTAGCCAAAAAGAGAAAACACCATAGGCCGACAGCCCAAATTTGATTTTTACTTAACATTTAAAGATTTCTTGGAGTGCGCAGACAAAATACAAACTTATTTTGTAACTATTTAGGTCTCCGCAGATTTTTTGCCATAAAATGCCCTTTTTGCGCCTGCCTACCCCTATAGGCCTGCCTACCCCTGTAGGCCTGCCTACCCCTGTAGGCCTGTAGGGGCCGGCAGGCCTGTATTTGCCCAAACCTATCGCGATTTAATTTTTATTTGTAGTTTAAAACCACCTTTGGCGAGACCATTTGCTCCAACAACCCCAATAACAACCTGATAAGGTCGATTGATGGCCACCAAGTTAGAAACGACTCTGGTATGATCCTGTGTGCGTCCTCGATGTGGGCGATCCCACTTGTGTGCGACTTCACATCGAATACAGCTAGGAAGATTGGGTACAATTTTACGACTATTCAGCCCAATCTCGTAGGCATACACACTAAGGTTTGCATTCGGGTCATCCGGTATCACTGTCACTTCCATTTCGGAATACTTAGGCAATTCTAGTGTATAAAGCACGTGATTACCGGTAAATTTTTGCTTCTGCGTCGCCGGGAAGCATGCAACAGAGCTATTCCAAGCCCATGACAAGTCAGGCATAAGCGCTCCATCAGCTAAATCCCCCTGCAGAACAATTTCTTGATTAGGAAGGGCTTCGATTTTTATTACTTTACGCTCCGGCGATTGACTAAGTAAAAAAAACGGCATTAAAAAACTGAGAAAGAAGGTCCCTGTAATTTTTTTCATAATTTGTGTGGATTTAGGGAACACCCAAAAAGCAACCTTGGCTAATTCCCGAGACCATGGACTTACAATATCATTCTAATAAAACTATTTTGGAACAAACAAGCTTTTGTCATAAAATGCCCCCACTTCCTGCCTAAACAAGAGTACCTAAATAGTTACCTAAAATTATTGTTTTATCCAGATCATTAAAGAATGACGGCAAGATAAACCAAGATTGGCAATTCCGAATCTATGAAAATAGATAAGAGAAAAAATATAGGTTTTCATGGATAGGGGGTGCGAACAATGCGCTAAGTCTTCCGTTTTTTCTTCTCGGCAGCCGGAAACAAGATATTGTTTAGAATCAGCCGATATCCGGGAGAATTAGGGTGCAGACTCAAATCCGTTGGTGGATCATTAACCATGTGGCGGTAGTCTTCGGGGTCGTGACCACCATAAAAAGTCCAAGTGCCTTGCCCATAAGTCCCATGAATGTAACGGGCTTCACGAACGGATTTGGTCTCTCCTAAAATCAAGACGTTAGATTTGATTTGATTACTCTTAAAAGCAGTAGTCTGCCCCATAAAGCCCTTAATCGTATTGGTGTGATTTTGCGTAAGCATACTGGGGATGGGATCCCACTTGGCCGAAAAATCAAACAGCTTAAAATAATCAACTTTGGGATCTAACCGTCGCTGCATCGTGTTATCTATAGACGAATACTCGTACTCCAACGGATTACGAACTAGCTGAAAGTCCTTAAACGCAAAGGTATTTTCAAAATTCAATTTGCTCTGTGCATTAGGATCCGGCGGGTCTCCATCGTACATATAATCGCATATATCGACCCCATCGGCGGCTAAGGCAATATCATAAGTATCCGTCGCGGAGCACATCGCAAACATAAATCCGCCCCCAGCGACATACTCTTTGATGGCTTTGGCGACGGCAAGTTTAAGTTGGGACACTTTCGCAAATCCATTGCGATGAGCAATTTCTTCTAAGCGCCGAACATGCTCCTTATACCAAGGCTCAGAACGATAACTTGCATAAAACTTACCGTATTGACCCGTAAAATCTTCATGGTGCAAATGTAACCAATCATATTTCGCCAATTTTCCCGAAAGGACATCATCATCATATATCACATCATAAGGTATTTCTGCGTAAGTCAACACCAAAGTAACCGCATCATCCCAAGGTTGGATTTTCGCTCCTTTGGCAGAGACATCGGGGGTATAAACCGCAATCTTGGGTACGGCTTCCAGACGAATGGCCGATTCGTTGACTTCCGGATTAGCTATCTCTGCCTTTATGCTTTGAAACTTACCGTCCGGAATAACCGAAAAAGTCACCCCGCGAGTCAAACATTCTTTCTCAAAAACAGAATTATGACGAAAAGCAAAACTCCCCCCCCTATAATTGAGCAACCACCAAGCATGCCCACCATGGTCAAGTACCCAGTAAGTTATTCCATAAGCTTTGAGATGATCCTTTTGCTCCGTATCCATAGGAATCAGGATATACGCTCCATAACTTGCTTGCGCAAAAAAAGCCAGTAAAAGGATAAAAAGTATCTTTTTCATTTTTTTTTTGTTCTTAGTCACATAATAGAAAGAACCCGAAAAATACAGGGCAAACCCCCTATCTAATGCAAACGAAAAAAAGACTTCTCTTGTTGGAGAAGCCTTTAATTTATTTTGGACTTTAATTGGGGAATAACCGAACGAATACCTTATCGGTATAAAATGGCTACCCAAACCAAAAAAAGCTTATCGCATAAAGTACATGTACTACAAGCAGGTAGTGCTGAAACTACTTCGTGAACCTGACGAAACCCCTTCCGCCTAATCAATATCCTGAGTCGGGTAGGCTTTTTTGAAGTTATATCTTAGAATATCAAAATCAGTCACCAAGCCAACTAATTTGTTGTTTGGATTCACAATAGGAGTAGCATGGAATCGATTTAACAAAAACAATTCAGCGGCTACGCCTATTTTTTCTTCCGGGCTCAATTTGGCTACTTTTCTGACCATGACTTCACCAACACTTAGTTTGTCATAATCTTCAAACTTAAGATTCAGTCGATAGACATCGAAAGTAGTCACAATACCTACCAAATGATAGTCATTATCAACTACAGGCAAATGGTGTATATTCCTGGAAAGAAAAATGTTACGTACCGTATCCAAAGAATCTTCCGGCTTAACCGTAATCAAATCCTCTTTCATAATCGTAGAAATCGGTTCATTCATCATAAGGCAAAATCAATTTTATTGTAAAGTAAAGGAGGCTTCAAAAACTCCGCCAAGTTAGCGCTTCTTAAGGGTTAAGTAATAGGATCTATTGCATTAAGGCATTCTACAAAGGCTTCATTTGGTACCATTCTACGTTAAAATTGCTCACCGTAGGACGGGCAAACCTACAATTTTCCCTTTGCCTAATACCAAAATAATCTTGTCAACATACCACTTAAACAAGTACACTTACTTATCATAAAAGAAGCCGCCTGCAAAATACAACGAAAAATCTAATTGGAAGTTATCTAATCACCAAAACATTATAAAAAAACATCTTATCCACTCTAAAATCTCCGTTTTGCACTCTTCTTTTACAGAAAAAAACAATTAATTTTATTAATTTTCTTCTTTGGGTTTACAATTAAGCAAAATTCGCTTATCTTTGCACTCCTAAAATTTTTGACGTTATGAAGAAAGGAATCCATCCTGATAATTATAGAACCGTTGTATTTAAGGACATCTCCACTGATGACATGTTCCTTGTGCGTTCTTGTGCCAACACCAAAGAAACCATCACCTTAGACGATGGCAAGGAATATCCACTGTTCAAATTGGAGATTTCGTCTAAATCTCATCCGTTTTATACCGGTAAAATGAAATTTGTCGATTCTGCCGGTCGGATTGATAAGTTTAAAAAGAAATTTGCAAAGTTCGCAAAGAAATAAGATTAGATTTTATCTATGTAAAAAGCTCCAACCCGGTAGGGTTGGAGCTTTTTTTTCTCCACTGATCAATATCTTTGGAATCCGGGACTAGGAATTTCCAATTAGGTTACCTTTTGATGCGTACCTAAGCGACAGCAAAAAAATTGGGTAAAAACCTGCGCCCCCCTAAATAGTTACAAAAAACCATACCTTTGCAACCTAGCCAATTTTTTTATCCATGAAAAATCTAATTCTTTTTGACCATAAAACCCGGGAAGCCCTTCTTCCCCTTACATTTTATAGACCCATCTCCGAAATTAGGGTCGGCATCATAACCATCCGAGAAAAATGGGAAAAAATACTTGGTCTCCAGGCATCCCACCTTACTCAAGATTATCTGAGTCGTAAATACCCTTTGCTCATCGAACAAAACAACTTGTTTATTGCGGGTAATGCACTACCCACTCCGGATTTAGTCCGCCAAATAAAATCGCTAAAACCTAAAGAAGGACTCCTACACAAAGACCAACTCATTGCAGCCAATATACCCGGTTTACTATTTCCCCAGAGCCAAGAAATCCCATTAAATGAATTGAAACTCACGGAAATAGGCGAAGTACGGACCATCAACCGTCCGGCGGACATTTTTTTACAAAACGAGGACCAAATCAAAGCCGATTTTGACCTATTAACTCAAGGTCGCACATCTCAACCCGTGCCGGAATCAACCGGAGTCATTGGCAAACACCCGATATTTATCGAAGAAGGCGCTGTCGTATGGGCCACTTCCATCAACACCACCGATGGCCCGGCGTACATAGGCAAAAATGCCCTAATCATGGAAGGAACTGTACTCCGTGGACCGGTCGCTTTTTGCGAAAGCGCAGTAGCCAAAATGGGCGCCAAAATCTATAAAGGAACCACCATCGGCCCTTGGTCAAAAGTTGGTGGAGAAATCTCCAACTCCGTATTTTTTGGCTATTCCAATAAGGGACACGACGGCTACTTGGGCAATAGTGTCATCGCCGAATGGTGCAATTTTGGCGCTGGAAGCAGCAATTCTAACCTAAAAAACAACTATTCACCCGTCAAAGTCTGGAGCTATGTCGAAAACGACTATATCCAAACCCACTTAATCTTCCACGGACTCATCATGGGAGATCACAGTAAATGCAGCATCAACTCCATGTTTAATACAGGCACCGTAGTCGGTGTTCATGCAAATGTCGCCACGGGCCATTTCCCGCCCAAATTCATCCCATCCTTTTCATGGAATGTGGGCGATCAAACAACCACCTACGAACTGCCCAAAGCCATCCAAACTGCCCAAAAAGTAATGGCCAGACGGGGCATCGAACTCAGCGAAATAGAGCATAGTCTCATGGAGCACATCTTCCGATTGACTACTTCCTACCGAAAACCCTTTGAATATCGTGACCTTTACTAAATTAGAAAAAATATGGTCTTACATCTGGCCGGCGCTACTTTTTAAGGGAAAGGAAGTGGAAGGCAAGCCGCTGGAATTGCATCTATCCAAGGGTAGATTGCTATTGCAAGTAGAAGATGCTATTTATTCCTATGACGATTTGTATCATGTCTTCAAAAAGGCCTTTGAGATGGTGGACCTTCCGGCATCCGGCGCCAAGTCGCTCATTTTGGGCTATGGCTTAGGCAGTATTCCTTACATTTTGGAGCGCCATCACCAGCGTATCTATCCATTTACCGGCGTGGAATATGATCATACGATTATTTCGCTTGCGCAAAAATATGCGACCCCGAGATTAACATCTCCTGTGGGTTTGTTGCATGTGGATGCCTTGGTTTTTATGGATCGAAACCGTCAGCAATATGACTTCATCTGTGTGGACATATTCCACGGTGGTCGAGTCCCTGCTTTCGCAAAAGAAACTGATTTTTTGGAGCAATTATCCGATTCGCTTACGCCAAAAGGTCTATTGCTCTTTAATTACATGAAGACCGACGAAGCGGATTTTACCACCTTTTACCAACGGTTTTTAGATGTATTTCCGGAAGGACAGTACTTGGATTTAGGGAGTAATTATGTCTTGGTGAATAGACCCAAAAAGGGAAGTAATATCCAAAAATGACTATTTTTTGTCTAAAATAAAGAGCACCAAACAGTTACCTTAATTAACACGGAAGTACTCCCAAGAAAAATGCCTACCTTTGTTAAAAAAGTAATCATTCATGATGTTTAAAAAGTTGATTTTCATTGCTTTGGCGATGCTGTTATTTTGGAGTTGTCAAGAGCATTATTTATATGCTGACAAGCATGAATTCGGGGAAGCCGGATGGACTTATGCGGATTCCTTAAAATTTGATTTTAATATTAGCGACACAACGAAGCGGTATAATTTAATACTGACCGTCCATCATCGCCCTGATTTTGCCAATGAAAACCTGTATGTGAAGTTTGCGACCATTTTTCCGAAAGGACAGCAGGCACTAGGGGGCAGAAATAGAGTCGAGCAAGTAACTTCATTGACGCTTGCGCAAAAAGACGGACGATGGCTAGGCAAATGCTCCGACAAAGAATGTGTGCTGAAAATACCTATTCAGACCAATACTTGGTTTCCGGATCCGGGCCCTTACAGTCTGTTGGTCGAGCAATATATGCGAAGGGATTCGGTAAAAATATTAGGGATTGATTTTGCCATTCAAGAAAAGAAAAAATGAAACGTTTTGTTCTTTTTAGCATAGTTGCGCTGCTGCTTGCCGGCTGCTCGAGAGAGATAAGAGTGGGTAGAAAGATTACTCGGCAGTTCAATGAGAATAAGATTTTTCAACAGGCCTTTTCGGGGTTAGTGGTAAAAGATGCCCAAACAGGCAAAATACTCACCAATATCCATGGTGAAAAGTATTTTACGCCGGCTTCCAATACCAAAATGATAACATTGATGACGGCTTTGGCTTATCTTCCCGACACCTTGCCTTCTTTGATTTATGAGATAAAGGGAGATAGCCTATTGTTTTGGGGGAGCGGCAATCCGGCATTTTTGGACAACCGAATGGCTTGGGATTCAATTACTTACCGCTTTTTGGCAGAGAATAAACATCCTTTGGTTTTCTGTTCAGATAATTTTAAGGAAGAAGGATTGGGGCCCGGATGGGCTTGGGATGATGTGGTCTATCGGTTTTCGGCTTGGCGGTCTCCGATGCCCATTTATAAAAATGCAATTCACCTGACTTTTGACTCTACATCAAATCATTTCTCGACAGATGCAAAGATTTTTCAAAAGAATATCTATTTTGTCCCTTCCGATGAGAAATTGACACTCTCTAAAGATGGTCGCCAATTGACTTTCTGCGGTAAAGCGCCTATTGAATATGAACGTGAAGTACCCTTTGTGTATGATGACGATTATTTTGTGAAAATTTTAGGAGATACTTTGCATAGACAAGTGGTCGCTAAGGGCTGTGGATTGCCGGATAAGGAGTCCAAAAAATTAAAGACCGTACCTGCGGACTCTGTTTATGCGATTATGATGCAGGAAAGTGATAATCTAATGGCAGAACAACTGTTATTGATGTCGGCTTGCGCCAAAACGGGGATTTTGTCGGAAGATTCGATTATTCCTTTGGCCCAAAAGGAGTTGTTGGCACCCTTGAATATCGCCCCCAAGTGGGTAGATGGTTCCGGTCTGTCTCGTTATAATAAATTTCGGCCAATGGATATGGTTAAAGTAATGTCGTATCTCTTAGCGACCCAGCCGGAATCACGACTCCAAAATATTTTTCCGCAAGGGCACACCAAAGGCTCCATTAAAGATTGGTATCCAAACTATGTTTTTGCCAAGACCGGTACGATGACCGGAGTACATAGTTTGACCGGTTGGATGACCACCCAATCCGGCAAAAAGATCATTTTTAGTTTTATGCACAATAATTATCTGTCTTCTTCCAAACTCTATAAACCGGAAATGCGTAAATTATTGGAATGGATTTGGAAGGAGTATTAGATTGTGGATCATTTTGACGGTATCGTATTGCAGGATTAAATCAACACCTATGGTACTGCTATCTCTTTTGGCGCAAGCCACAAAAAAAATCACCTACTTATCAAGTGAATGCCGATATTTGCGAAACAAAAACAGGGAAGACCGCCCGTGCCATTGCTCATATTAAAAAACAAATAATGATTAAGACAGATTTTTTGGTTTTAGGTTCTGGTGTAGCCGGCTTGACATTTGCAATAAAAACCGCTCGAAAGCATCCGGACAAAAAGGTGATGGTCTTGACCAAGACCGTAAAGGGAGAAAGTAATACCAAATATGCCCAAGGTGGCGTAGCTGCCGTATGGAATAAAGCGGTCGATGATTATGATAAGCATATAGCAGATACTTTGGATGCCGGTGATGGCCTATGTGATGAAGAGATTGTTGAAATTGTCGTCAAAGAAGGTCCGCAGCGAGTCAAAGAACTGATTCAATGGGGAGCTAGATTTGATAAAAACAAAGATAGAAAATATGATTTAGGACGTGAAGGAGGGCATGGTGTAAATCGAATCCTACACTACAAGGATTTGACCGGATGGGAGATACAGCGGGCGCTATTAGAAGAGGCGAAATCCTTAAAAAACATCCAAGTAAGAGAGCATTATTTTGCTTTAGAGATAATTACGCAGCACCATCTGGGACATTATGTCAATCGAGTGACCCCAAATATTAACTGCTACGGGATATATGTCTTGAACAAGAAAACCAAGAAAATTAAGACCATATTATCCAAAATAACGATTTTGGCGACCGGAGGAGCGGGGCAGATATATCGGGCTACGACAAATCCCGTGATAGCGACCGGCGATGGCATGGCAATGGTTTATCGAGCAAATGGACGCGTGGCCAACATGGAGTTTGTACAATTTCATCCGACAGCCTTATATAATCCTGCCGGAGAAAATCCATCATTTTTGGTATCAGAAGCCGTGCGGGGTTTTGGGGGCATTTTGAAGACGCAGGACGGCAAGGAGTTTATGCAAAATTATGACCCGCGCAAATCCTTGGCACCGAGAGATATTGTGGCGCGAGCCATTGATAATGAGATGAAAAAACGGGGAGATGAATTTGTGTATTTGGATTGTACCCATCTAAATATGGATGACTTTAAAGCACATTTTCCTACCATTTACGATAAGTGTCTGTCTATTGGTATTGATGTGGCGACGGATTTTATTCCGGTGGTGCCGGCTTGTCACTATATGTGTGGCGGTGTGCAGACAGATAAGTATGCGCGTACTTCTATCAATCGCCTTTATGCCGTAGGTGAGACCACTTGTACCGGCTTGCATGGCGCCAATCGGTTAGCGTCCAATTCTCTTTTGGAAGCGATGGTTTTTGCCAATCGTGCATTTAAACATGCTTCGAAGCTAATAGACGATTATGAATTTCAGACGGACATCCCCGCTTGGAATGCAGAAGGCACTACCGAGCCGAAAGAATTGGTTTTAATCACTCAAAGTTTAAAAGAGCTTAAAGAAACGATGAGTGCCTATGTGGGTATCGTACGCACAGATATACGATTAAAAAGGGCTTTAGACCGATTGCATCTCCTTTATGTCGAGACTGAAAAATTATATGCAGAGACCCGTTTGTCTCCGCAGCTTTGTGAGTTAAGGAATTTGATTACGGTCGCCTACCTGACTTCTAAATCGGCTTCCATGCGCAAAGAAAGTCGCGGTTTGCACTACAATACGGATCATCCGAAGAAACATAATTTTGTGGAAGATTCTATTTTGTAACTGATTTAAGGCCTGCCCGGCGCAGTGAAGGCTAGGCAGGTACTTTGGTATAACAGTGAGTCCACTGTAAAAAGTCTAGAGTTCGCTTGTTCGCCAAATTTTGTTTGGTTAGTTCTTTATCTTATTTTGTTCAATTGTGCAATCGTTAAATTGTTAAACTGAATGAATTGATTATCAATAAGTTATGAAATCAGCTGAACAATTGCACAGTTGAACAATTTAACAAAATGCCCCAAAACCAAATAATATTCTACTAAACAAGAGACAATCTTCCAAGATGGACTTTTTACAGCAGACTCAACAGTACAACGGCATCGCAACAACGGCATTTTATTCCACCAAGAAATTACACCTTAGACCAAGTACTCCCGTCTTTCCCATCCTTTACTTGGATTTTCAGTTCGGCCAAGGCATCTCGAATCAAGTCTGATGTTGCCCAATCTTTGTCGGCGCGTGCTTTTTGGCGCATCGTAATCATCAGTTGCATGAGGCCATCAAGGGTTTTATCATCTTCGGCATTTTGCTCGGATTCGTTTCTAAGTCCAAAGACATCTTGGATAAAGCTTTGGTAGAAAGTCTTTAGATTTTGCAGAGTGGATTCCGATATTTGGGAAGAAGCGAGCTGCTTGTTTGCGAGCTTGTTGATGTAGCCGGCTAGTTCATGCAATTTGCCGATAGCGATGGCCGTATTGAAGTCATCGTCCATTCCGTCAGTGGTTTCTTGCATGAGCTTTAGGATGGCTTCGTCTGTTTCGGTTTTTGCGGAAGCATATGTATCAAAAGAAAGCCCTTGAAGCACCTTGTTGGCTTCCATTAATTTTTTGTATCCTTTTTCAGCCGCTTGTAAGGCTTCGTCGCTGATATCTAAAGTACTCCGATAGTGGGCTTGTAACATAAAAAAGCGAAGTACCATCGGACTGTACCCCTTAGATACATGGGGACTGTCTCCGGTAAAAAGTTCATAAGGTGTAATGGAATTGCCATCGCTCTTAGACATCTTTTTGCCGTGCATGAGCAGCATATTGGTATGTAGCCAATACTTGGCCGGAGCGACACCGCAGGAGCCAATGTTTTGGGCGATTTCATTTTCATGATGGGGAAACTTCAAGTCATTGCCTCCACCGTGTATATCAAAATATTCTCCTAAGTACTTGGTACTCATCACCGAACATTCCAGGTGCCAGCCCGGAAATCCTATTGACCAAGGCGACTTCCATCTCATTAAATGGGTCGGAGAAGCTTTAATCCAGATAGCAAAATCGGACGGATGCCGTTTTTCACTTTGGTTTTTTAAGTCATCTCTTGTCTCCGTCATAAGTTCATCAATAACCCTTCCGGAAAGTTGCCCATAGACTTTTTTCTCTTTTTGAAACTTGACGGTATCAAAATACACGCTGCCATTTTCGATATAGGCAAAACCGTTATCCAGGATGTCTTGGACCATCTCAATTTGCTCAATGATGTGTCCGGTGGCACGAGGCTCAATATCAGGATCAAGTGCATTAAACCGATGCATCATATTGTGAAAACCATTCATGTAGTGTTGTACAATTTCCATGGGTTCCAATTGTTCCAGACGGGCTCTTTGGGAGATTTTGTCTTCGGCGTTTGAATCTGCATCCCCTTCAAGGTGTCCTACATCCGTGATGTTTCTCACATATCGAACCTTGTAACCCAAGTGCATGAGATAACGATAAATGACATCAAAACTCACAAAAGTCCGAATATTTCCCAAGTGTACGTCACTATAGACCGTAGGGCCACAGACATACATGCCTACTTGCCCTTTGTGGATGGGTTCAAAAGTTACTTTTTTTCTTTCTAAAGAGTTGTAAAGTTTTAATGCCATGGTACAGTTTTTCGATTTGGCAAAAGCCGATGATTAAACATACAGAATAAGTGACGATTATTTTTGCCCACAGATTCTTTTTGTATATGTCTTGCAAAGATAGGTGAATTTAACGTTGTGTAGAATGGGAAAGTTCTTGGATTGCTCGGTAATTACCCGTTTTTCTACAACGGCTTCATTAAAGAGGATGAGACACGGTGGTTACTAGTTTCCCAAAGGCAAATGACCGGTGTGTTTTTCACATGTTTTTGACTTAGATTTTCGCATCATGCCCGTTTGTACCCGCCATACAAAACCACTATTTCCTATTATTTGTGGCGATTTAGATTTGCGCTAAAATGCCTTTTTGAGACAATTCAATCATACCAAGTGACATCTGCCATTACCGGATAATGGTCAGAAAATGGTACTTTTAGGACTTCATGGCGGAGCGTCTTAAAGGAATTGGGGACTAAAACATAATCAATACGAAGATTCAAAGACATCCCCGGGAAGGTCATTCCGGTACCTTTTCCCCTTTCGGTAAACGTATCTTTTTTATTTTCCGAAAGGATATGGTAGCTATTAGATAAAGGCGGATCGTTAAAGTCACCGGCAAAAATAACGGGATAGGGTGATTGTAGAGCCAACTGTTTGATTTCGTTGGCCTGATTAGTTCTTTGCCTAGCAGTCATCCGATAGAGGGCAAATATTTTGCGTATGGTAGCCCAAGTTTTTCTTTTTTGTAAATCTGCATCGTCTGCCAGTTTTTTGGTTTCGGTACTGATGGCATTTGATTGGAGATGAATGCTAAAGAATCGGATGATTTTGCCATGGACATCAATATCCGCCCAAGCATAGGCATTACCTGATTTGTAAAATCTTTTTTGCTCAAATTTTAGAATGGGGTATCTGCTGATGATAGAGGCTTCTTTACTTTTTTTGGACGTATAGACCGTAGAATAATAATGGAGGTTATCTGCCAGATACTTGGTGACGGACATAGAAGTTTCTTGACATAGGATTATATCGGGATGCGTTTTCTCCAGGAATTGCTTAAACTCTTTTTCTTTTTTGTTATTGGTTTCCCGAAACCCTCTTAAACTGTGCGTATTGTAGGTCATTATCCGCAAGGTCTTTTGTTGGGGAGATGCTTTCGCAAAAGAATGATGCTGATAGATTCTAGCTGGAGTAAACCATCCCCAAACAAGAATAACTAAAGGAAAAATAATGGTAAAGGCTCTGTGTCGGTAGCCGAAAGCTAACCTGACAACCCAGTAAAGCAAAGCAAGAAAATTGGCGGCATAAAGCCAAGGAAAAATTAAAGCAAAAAAGGCATAAAGCCAATTTTTGGCCGGATCTACAAAGGGTGACGTTAAAGCAATCAACCCGGCGGCCGCAAAAAGAAGCGTAAAAATTAAGTCAATGTGCTTAATTAATTTTTTCATAAGGGGAACGAAGGCAGGGTCAATTATCGGTTGCTGGCTTTGAAAAGAAATTCTTTTTCTGCCTTGGTCAAGCTATCGTATCCGGAAGCTCTTATTTTGTCCAAGATGGCATCCAAATGCTCTTGAAAGCTCTGTTTATCCATGTCTTCCACCTTAATGATGGGCTTTTTTCTTGTTTTTTTGGTACCGGCGGTTTTGACTACCGTAAGATGAGAAGCCGGTTTGGGGCGTCGTGACGTACGCTGAAAGGGCTCTTTGCGCATATGGCTACGACGCTTGGAAGGACTAAAGAAATATTTGATACTGTCTATGGCTTTGTTAAAAGGAGCCCCCAAATCTTGTCCGTTACGAATGGAATAAATGTACAAAAATCCAAATAAGAAGCCACCTAAATGACCAAAATGCCCCCCGGTGTTCATATTACTGCCTAAGGCGGCAACATCCAAAATCAATAAAATGGCTACGATATATTTTAGTTTGACACGTCCGATGAGCAGTAGGCGAATTTCATAATCAGGGGCTATCATGGCCGCAGCCGCTGCAATGGCCATCACGCCCCCCGACGCCCCTAAGGCGTATATCGTTCCATTTTGTCCGTAAGGAAGCAACATCGCTGAGAAAAAGAACATCAATCCGGCAACCGCCCCTCCTAATACATATATCGGTAAAATATGCCGATCTCCTATCAAATCACCAACAATCTGACCAAAAATATATAGCCAGAGCATATTAAACAACAAGTGAAAAAAGCCTAAATGTAAAAATGTAGCCGTCACAAAAACCCAAGGATGAGTCAATAAATGCTTCCAATCAGAAGAAAGGGAGAAAAATTGAGTAAAAGCCGCAAAGTAGTTGAGTTGGAAGCCCTGTAGTATCAATCTCACCAAAATAACCATAAGAAAGACGGCTACATTGATAATAATGAGCCGCGTCACCATGTTACCGGTGCGATAGTTTCTTAATAGGTCATCTTTGATTGATCGGAACATAAAAGCAATATAGTGGTTTTTGTGGATTGTTGGCGAAATTCTTTGGTATAAACGAATAGCGTCCTTGCTTAGTTTGGTAGAGCAGGTATTTTTTTTGGAAAGTCCAACAAAATTATTGGGTATCAACAATTAGCCTATTCTACCACCGGTTTGATTCCGGCAGGTTTTTGCCATAAAATGTCCTTTTGTCCCTATTTTTGAGCTAAAAGGCCTGTTTTTTCCTATCAAAAGACTGGGATTTCCGAAACAGTTATCTTTTTTTTGTAATATTTGAGCATTTGTATGGTGTTTTAATTACATTTGTGCAAATCGGTACTACTTTTGTGGAACTTGACAACAAAACAGTCGCTTGTCGTCATCTACACACTATTTCCTTTATGGAAAAAGTTATAACCCAAAAATTGAAATACATGCAAAAAATATGTTCATGGATGTCTATTCTAGGCATTCTGTTTTTGGCGCAAGCCTGCCAAGTTGTCGAAGATGTAAGTGTGAACAAAAGCCAAGTCGAAATAGCGGTACCTTTGTTTCATGCCCAAATGTCCATCTTGGATATGCTCAAAAACTCTAAAGATAGTGCTTCCTTAAAAGTATATCCGAATAATCAAATTTCTTTCTTGTATGATGGAGAGTTGGTGAGAAAAACATCGGAGGACATTCTTGGTACCATCCCGGAGAATAAGATTCCCATTGTTTTGCCAATGATGGATGTACCTTTAACCATCCTAAATGGCGTCCAAATCAATGAAGCGCAGATTAAAAATGGGTATTTGCATTACAAATTCACAAATGATACAGCCGATTCGGACATTACTGTCGATTTTACGATTCCCCAGCTTTTGGATGGTACGCAGCCGTTTATGACACAAATAGTCATTTCGAAAGCCAATGGTCTGCCGGCATCCTATGAAGACTCTTTGGATTTATCCGGCTATGACTTAGATGTATCTGCCGGGATACTAAGCCTGCATCATACGGCAGTTAATGAAAATGGCCAGCAAGTTACATTAGCCATTGATTCCGATCTAGCTAATCCCACCAAAAGCTATGTCTATTTGAAAGATGTGGTCTTTTCTTATGTTGAAGGGCATTGGGACAGAGTAGTTCATGATTTTGAAGCACAAGACATAAAAATTGATTTCTTTGAAAACAACTTTGTCAATGGAGAAATCTACTTTGATGACCCTAAGGTGGAGTTTACGATTATCAGTTCTTTTGGGCTGCCGGTTAGGACAAAACTCAACTATTTTCGTATTGTTGAAAAAGACAGCTCTCAAGTGGATATGGTCAGCCAAGCATTGATAGACGGGATTGATTTTAACTATCCATCGCTGTCCGAAATCGGAGAAACAAAAGAAACTTTCTTCTCTTTCAATAAGTCCAATTCTAATATTGCCGACATCTTGAACACGAATCCCGTCCGGATAGAATATGATATTGATGTGACGGTCAATCCGGACAATCTTTCTAGCTCTATAGGTTTTGCTACGGATTCCAGCTATTTTTCTATGTTGGCCAGGGCAGAATTGCCATTAATCGGCAAGGTAAACCACTTCCTTACGGAAAAAGAATTTGATGTAGATTTTGGTAATAAGGATGCTAAAGAAGGTGTACTAAAAATCGCTACCGATAATGAATTACCGCTGGAAGTGGCCATTCAATTATACTTTTTGGATGAGAATGGAGTGGTATTGGACTCTTTGCATTCAGGAGACGATGCGGTTATTTTGGAGGCCGCTGATTTTCCGGGGCCTTCTTCTAAACATACGGAAATAGAGTTTCCAATTGATGCCCAACATTGGGCCAATATCAACCGCACCAAGAAAATTAGATTGAAAGGCAATTACACAAGTAGTCAAGATGGTCAGCAAATTGTCACTTTTTTGGCCACACAAAAGACCCAATTAAAGGTAGGACTAAAGCTTAAGTATTAGCCACCTTCTTCCCTATAAAACCATCTTCTCTCGACTCGATTAAAAACCATCAAATATGTTTAAATATTTTGCCTTTTTTCTGTTCTTTTTTGGATGCTTTTTTGCGCAAGCGCAGCAAGAAGTGAGCTTGCCGATGATGCTAGACATACCCAATAGCGTTCGGTTTAATCCGGCATGGACAACGGGGTATAAGTGGACCGTTTCTTTACCGTCAATCAGCCAAAATTTTTCATCAAATGGACCAAGTGTAGATCAGTTATTTGAAGATAATGGAAATGGCAACTATATCTTACACGTCGATCAAGCGGTCGCACAATTAAAAGAAGATAATCTAATATCAAATATTACGAAGATTGAAGTTTTGGGTCTTTCCCATCAATGGAAAAAATCATTTTTTCATATTAATTTTGGGGTTAGGACAAATGTAGGCGTGTCGTTTAAAAAGGCTTTAGCAGAATTGGCTGCTTTCGGAAACGGCCCGTATGTCGGCCAAACGCTGGAGATAGGCCCAAGCATTGATGCTCAAGCATTTACAGAGATTGGAGTGGGTTATTCACATCAGATTGGTTCCCTGCGTGTCGGGGCAACAGTGAAGTTTCTCAATGGCTTGGCTTCTGCCACAACAACCAAAAGTAAAATTAGTGTATATACTGATCCGGAGTATTATCAATTGACGGCAACATCGGATTACGAATTACAATCCAGTAGCTTTATCAGTTTAGACTCTTTGGGGAAAATAAATCTTAGCCCGGAAAACTTTACGCCACAAATGGCGCTTAAGAATGGTGGCACAGCGTTTGACTTGGGCTTAGATTATAAAATAACAGACCGGTTGTCAGTATCTGCTTCTGCGATAGATTTGGGCAGTATTCTTTGGAAGGAAAATGCACAAACACTGACAAGTAAAGGTAGTTTTACCTATGATGGTTTAGCGGCGGATGGCGGGCTGTCTGCGATTGATTCGACCTCCCTAACGGACTTGGTGGATTCTGTGCAAAATATTTTTAATTTTTCTCAAAAAACCGGTGAGTTTAAGACTCCGCTTGCGCGAAAATTTACAGTCGGCGCTAGGTACCAAATGGCCAAGACCACATTAAGCGGTATATTGGATGTATCGAGTGCCGGAGAAAAGATGCGCCCTTCTTTTGCATTGGGAGCGCGGACTTATGTAGCCAAATGGATTGCCTTAGGCGGAGTGGTCTCTTACAAAAATGAAGAAATTGATCATTTAGGTCTGAATGCCACATTTAAGCTAGGCCCGATACAGCTTTATTTACTCACCGATAATGCCTTGAGCTATATCTTTCCGACTTCCGCAAATGATTTACATTTCAGAGCCGGCCTGAATTTAGTCTTTGGAAAAATCAATGAAGACAAAACGAAGGAAATTTTAGCCCCCCATTTATAGATTGGTCGCTTGTGTTTTGGTAGTCAGCCTAGCTCTATAGCCTTCGCTACAACAGGCGACTCCAAACTTGATTTCGGGAATTTAATACTTTTAGCGGAAAACAACTTAGGTGTCCCTGTTTTATGGCGAAAACTTAGGGGCGCTAGCAGTTACATTTAACGATACGGAAATTAATAGGCAATTATCTTCATACAATGGTTCGGGAAAAAAAAGCCATATTTAATTGTCAGGAAAAAGTAGCACCTATGTAGGTGGAATTTATAGTTTCATAGAAACGACACATTACAGACTGGGACGTAAGTCCCAGTCTGTAAAGAACAAATTTTAAGAGTACCATCGGCACGGCATAAGCACAAGTTGAGCCTAATCGGGATAGTTGGTTTTATACGGAGTAAATAATATTTGCTTTTGTTTGGAAGCTTCCACGCACTCATTTAATATTATAAGAAATGCCCAAGAAAATACCGGTCTGATATCTGTCAACAAGGGGCAACTGCGCACTTTCATTAATAATAAAAGTGTCATTCACCGCATAGCCTTCACCAAGTGTGCTCAATTTGGCACTCATTGCGCCAAAGGTAAGTACCATTCGGTTCGATTTGCCCAATAAAATGCTAGGCCCAATAAAAAATACGGGTGTTTTTATGCGCTGCTCAGTACCTAATGGCAGACCGGCTCCCAAGCTCAGTCCCAGCGAAGTATTGCCGGCACTTTGCCAATAGAAGTGCATAAAGCTGGTTAAAAATGGGGTGTGACTATCGGCTTTGTCAGCGTGGATAATGGAGTCACGGACATAGTAAGACAGTGGGCCGGTTTTGAATTTTCCAAAACTAATGCCACCGCTGATATTGACCTTAATGCCCCCGGCCGTATTGACCCGAATAGGACTCATCGTCTTGATTTTCTTGGGCATTCCGACAATCGACGTGTCCTTGGGAATCAATGAAATAGTAATATCCGCCAAGTCTTTTGTGACGGGAAGACGGATGATTTTGGAAAACGGTCGGTTGCTTATGGCTTCGTATTCATTACGTAATTCTAGGAGATGGTCGATTTGTTCTGCTTTGATGATTTCCGGCGAAATCTTGTCCACGTTTTGTAGGTAATTTTTGGTTTTTATTTCTACTAACTGACTGGTCTCCATGACTTTCGAAATCTCTTGAAGAAAAGTTCTTTTCAAATGTTCGCTTACGCCGACCGTATTAAAATTATTAGGGAAAAATTTAATTTCTTTCGCTTTTTGTAGATAATTGTTTCGGATGGTTTTTAGTAATTCTATTTGGGTGGTGATTTTTTCTTTTGAGTTAAACTTAGATGTTAAACTATTGATATTCAAATCGCTAGGTGACGTAACTTCTAAGCCGGCTTCTAAGTACTCCAGGGCCAGTTTCTTAATTACTTTTGGGGGTAGGTCGGGACGGAGTTTTAAACGGTTCACTTCATTAATGGCAAAAATTCTTGTTTTTCCGGCCACAATAGTTTGGTCCACCTGATCTATTATTTCTTTTAGTTGGGCTTCTATTTCCGTCAATTCTCCAATTAGTTGATTAAACTCATCTGTGAGTCTGTTGTCGATTTCTTGTTGAGTGTTGATCTCCATGATTAGAATGGAATCGGGGAACTTTTCGTCTTTGGACTTTTCAGGCTCGACGCCGGGAGCTCGGACAGACCCCGCCGGTGATACAATGGGGATTTTGTTGTATTGTTGGGGGGGGAGATTCATGGAGCCGTATTGAGAAAGGAAGTCAGGAAAATTTGTAGAAGGGGTGAGCATTTTTTCAATTCCGCTACCTTTCGGAATGTCAATATCTCTGGCATCGACCGACACATCTGCATCAAATAGATAGTCATTGATATTCTCAAGGTGCAAGATGATCTGACGATTCATTATAGCCTTTGGTTTAGTGATGGTTTTGCCATTCATTTGATAGGATAAAATGGTGTCATGTTGGACATCGTAGTAAATGTTTAAATCTTGTGCATTGGTGATTTGCGCAAAAAGCGCAAGGGCGAAGGTGATAAGAAAATGTTTCATTGTTTTTTGGTTTTGTTGATGGAAGAAAGCAGCAAGTGACTAGAAACTGGAGTTCAATGAATTTGAGCGGTTTTACTCCTAAATTTCTCCATTTATTCACGACTTTTGGAGATTTTTGGTGTCCCATGAATATAATGGTTATGTCTGCGCTCTTAGTCTAGTTTAGTCCCAAATTTGTCAAAACGGGGCATCTAGTCACTTACGGAATTAACCTTGCGGTAAAATAGTGAAAAATATGTAGATTTTCAATAATATTGTCAGCTTTTTCCCCGAACTATTGATTTTACTAATCACCATAAAAAATACGAATTTTAACCGTTTTTACAGTATATTCAGTATTTGATCTCTTCTAAAAATTTAAACCTTAAACTCCATCAAAAACTCCTTAATCGCCTCATCAAACTCCTCCTTTTGCCCAAACAAAAACTCCACGCCGGCTGGTAATATAAAGATGGGCATCTTGTGGTCAATAATATATTGGCGGTGGGCATCTAATCGAATAGCATCTTTTTCGGTGGTGATGTAGATTTTTTTGTCTCCTCCTACCTTGTGGAAAAGGGCTTGGATACTATCCATATCTTTTACGGTGAAGGGGTGATGATCTGCAAATTCAGCAATGAAAGTCTCCTTTACCAAGGATTCAAGGTGGTAAATAAGATAGTCGGGCTGGGCAATCCCACTAATCAATACAACCGTAAAATCTTTGGTTAGATGAATTCTTTGGTTTCCATTGTACAAGTAGTACGGTGCACCATAGCCATACTTACTAAAAAACACTTTTTGGTGGGGGAGTGGTTGGATTTTTTTAAGATATTTTTGGCGGTGTTGGTTGGTAATATCATCAGGGCATTTGGTGACGATGATGATGTCGGCACGTTGGCTTCCGGAGCGCCATTCCCGTAAATTTCCTGAAGGCAACAAAAAATCCTTGAAATAAGGTCTTTTGTAGGAGGTGAGTAGGATATTTAGGCTAGGTTTTACCGCAAGGTGTTGATAGGCATCATCCAGTAAGATAGTTTGGATGTTAGGAGAATGTCCCATAATTTGGGGGATGGCCATCATTCGTTCTTCGCCTACAGTGACTAATACATCCTGAAACTTACGTTTAAATTGCAATGGTTCATCCCCAACTGATTCCGCGGTATCAGCGGATGTAACGATACGAAATCCATGCGTTTTGCGCCCATAACCCCGGCTCAAAGTAGCAATATCGAGATAAGGGCGGAGCAACATGATTAAATACTCCACGTGTGGACTTTTGCCCGTCCCTCCCGTAGAGAGATTGCCAACAGAAATAATAGGTACATCAAACTCCGCACGTTTGTAAGTTCCGGATTGATACAAAAAATGACGGACAGAGATACCAATGCCATAGAGCAAGGAAATTGGCGCAAGTAATATTTTGGCTACCCAGTTATTTCGCATAATTAATCTTTCAATCTGCTTGACGCCCTAAGTGATAGCAGTAAGCAGGTTTGCGCAATTTTTTTCAAACCACTAAGGACACCGAGGGCATGAATAGCCAAAATTTGCGAAAATCTGCGGAGTAATTTTTTTAAACACTAAGGCCACGAAGGCTGCTTCACTAAGAGACACTAAGAAATCCACACCCTTAATCTCTTTTCCTGTAAGTCCAGCTTACCAATCTCTCCGCGAGCCTACCTAATCGGTAGGCAGGCTACGAGCTTAGCAATCTGGTATCCTAAACTTCTAAACTCCTAAACAGCCCCTGAAAATACAAAATCTTCATATATCTGCGGAGAAAATCTGCGTATATCTGCGAGAAATTCTTTAACAATATCCCCAAACGCGTAAACTCCCAAAACTAATCCTCCTTCACCAAAAACCGAAATCCCACCCCTCGCACATTCTCAATTTTAATACCGTCATCCTTCTTCAAATATTTGCGTAAGCGGGTAATGAAAACGTCCATGCTCCTCCCCAAGAAGTAATCATCTTCCCCCCAAAGAGCCAAAAGAATGTCAGACCGTTTGACCAATTGATTCTGATGCTTCGAAAAAAACATCAGTAAATCGGCTTCTTTTTGCGTAAGCGAAGACTCCTCGCCATCCTGGATAACCATCAGATTATCATAGTCAAAATCATAGCTTCTGAGCTTGATCAGCTCTCCCTTGCTATGCAAAACCGGGCTTTTGGAGCGTCTCAAGAAAATCTCAATCTTCAACAAAAGCTCTTCCATGTTGAATGGCTTAGTGATGTAATCGTCTCCACCAAGGCGCAGACCATGCAACTTGTCATCTTTTAAGGACTTTGCAGTCAAAAAGATAATGGGCATCAAAACATTCTTTTCCCGGATCTTTTTGGCGACTTCAAAACCGTCAATATGGGGCAACATGACATCCAAAATGGCTAAGTCAAAATTCCCTTTCTTAAAAGCGGATAAGGCTTCTTTGCCATCGGCGGCATAAGTTATCTTATAACCCGCAAGTTCCAGATTATCTTTAGTTACGAAGCTCAAAGCTTCATCATCTTCAACGTATAGTAAGTGTGCTTTATGTCCTTTTTCGGCCATGATCTATTTATTTAGTGTTCACATGAGTGGCTAAAGTACAACATCCTTACGGAAAAAGAGTTGTTTTGTCCCAAAAAAGTAACGGAAGTATTATTTCGGCTTAAGGCGCAGCTCGTATGACGGTCTTTTCCTTAATCCAACATGGTATATTAAAGCTTTGTCCTTCTTTTAACCCACGCTGGAAGATGTCTTCTTTGCTTGGCATGAATTGACGGTAGCGGTTGATGAGCTTGTTGGCTTCTTTGGCTACGCTCGAATCAACTGACTTGGCTTTTTTCCACATGTCGATGGCCGGCCAAGTGACGATTTGGCTATCCCAACCGGTGCCGGGACCACATAAAGGCCCACTGGATGCATAAAGCCGACCGATAAGCATGTATGCGGCACCCATGTTTGGCTGGTATTTTAGCGCTTGGCGGGCATATTGTCTGGATTTATAGAATTTTTTGAGATAAGAAAAATAGATTTTGGCATTGATTAAAGCGTATTTGGCTTTTTTGGCCGGGTCATTTTCTTCCGAAATGGCTTGGTCGAATAAATCAACGGCTTCTCGATAGCGACCGTCCCGTAGGGCTAAGTAGGCTTTTGATGCGGTGCCGACTTCTGCGGTTGGGGCTTGACAGTTGGTGGCATAGGCTTGGGATATTTTGGCAAAATCCGGGTCGGTCTGTGGCATTCCGCCCCAATTAAACCGGCTAAAAACCATCATGATGGAATCACAATTGGTAGGATTGCGCTCAAAAGTACCGAGATATTTCTTCTTGTAATAGTCCCCATCGTAAAATCCTTTGACTCCTTCCAACTCTTCTAGGCGGGCAGGAGCGTAACTAGCGACGATCTTATAGCTTTCGGCTTCGTCTCCTTTTAGCCCGTTTTCGATGATGGTTGGGATGAGTTTGGCCATTTTTTGAGCTTCAGCTTGGGGGATTTCCTGTTTCAGGTAAAGATCAATCATCAGGGCGGTAAAAGGATTAATGACAAAAGCCGCAGTTTTGTTACCGTCTATATCGATAGATTTTTTGAGATAATTGTACTTCTCCAAGTCGGTGGCATGATTGGGAAAATTATAATACAGGTCAAATCCCAAAAGCCCATTAAAATAGCCTTCGTCTCCATAGCAATCCATGGCTTCTTGGTAGAGCTTTTTGATGGTATTGACATACGCCCGTTGCTTAGTCGTGTCTTGAGTTTGGTTATAAAAATTGATATTAAACTCGACCCCATCCAAAAAGACAGTTTTGCGCATACCATCTGCTGCCGGTGCCTTTTCATAGACTTTTTGCCAAAGTTCATAAGCGCCATCCATATCCTTATTTTTTAGGCGATTACGGTAGATAACATAGGTATTTTCTATCTGTTCTTTTTCTGCGTAAGGAAGGTCATCCCATTTTACACATCCCGGTTTTGATAGGTATTTTTTGGGTGGTTTGGGTGGCTCCGGTGGTTCCGGAATAGACGTTGATTCTGATACGACCGGCTTAGTGGAAGAGCAGTCGGAAAAAAATAGACCCAAGAATAGAACGGAAAAGAGCAGTAATTTTTTCATTGTGAAAATTTTTATTTCGGTAAAATTACAAATTTTTTTGTATTTGGTATTGCCTACAAAACAAGAAATACCTTTAGAGATAGATGCGTCGAAATCGTATTTTGGCGTAAGACATCTACCCTCGTAGGTTGGTTTCGATGTACTTTGGTCAACTTCAGTGGCGGTTTTGAACAAAATAAAAAAAAGCCCTGCAATTTTGTTGCAGGGCTTTTTTTATGGATCAAGAATTTAATTGACTCTTAGTTTCACGGTTTCTCCGATCCAGCATTTTACTTTAACAGTATTGCCGGGGTGCAATCCACGCATATGTGCTTCACCTTTGTCGGGGAAGTGTTTGCGATAGCTACCGATTTTTTTATTCGCTTCGCTAGCCACACTAGGGTCGATTGATTTGGCGTATGCCCATTTGTCCACGGCTGCGATAATGGCCAATCGAGACTCAAAGGCATCTCCACAATTTTTGCTGGTTTTAGCATATAAATCACCGATAAGCATGTATGGTTTACCCCATCCGCTGTGCAGTTTAGCGGCATGTAGTGCATCCGCTCTAGCCTTGGAGTATTGTCCTAATTTTCTGCCTTCGATAGAAGCCAAGGACATGTAGTAAGAAGCCTTTTTCATGTTGTCCGTTTCTTTATCAATGGCTTCTTCGTATTTGGCTGCTGCTTCGCGATATTGTCCGGATTTGTATAACTTACTGGCAACCACCGCAGGATTGTTGGCATCAAATTCAGCTTGCTTCTCGGCATTGATTTGGGCAGCATATTTGTCATATTTTGCTGCTAATTGAGCAATGTCCGGATCATCCTTGGTGCAACCATGTTGGATAAGGTCCTTATAAGTGGATTTGATTAACTCAAAATTATCGGGATCTGCATTGTAAGCAGGCATCAATTTTTCCTTGAAATAGTCACAATCAAAGATATAGTCCTCGATAGCCACGAAGGAAGCCTTGGTATCATCCTTTGTTTTTTGCCAGCTAGCAGCTTCAGTCTTATTGTTTTTGATGTTCAAGTCTGCAATTTCCATCATCTTTTGATAGGCTTGGCGGGCTTGTTCTTTAGTGACTTGCTTCAACGGAAATAGGTAGAGTACCGCTTCTGTCAGTGGATAATACACAATGTATTCTGATTTTTCACCACCTAATTCTAGTGCTTTCATACCCGCATCAAAAATTTCTTTTCGTGGGGCATTGACCGTGTACAATAAGTCGTAAGCCTTACGACCATAAGCATAGCTGGCTTCATTAGGATAGCACTGTGCCATTTGGTCGTATAGTTCTTTGATTTTGTTGGCATATTCTGCCTTTTTAGCCTCGTCGGTTTCTTCTGCGAAAAAGCTTTTATAGATTTCTACACCATCCGTAAATTGAGTAGAGCGCTGACCGTCTGCCGCGGGCGCGACATCAAATACTTTTTTCCAGATAGGGAAAGCGGCTTTGTAGTCTTTCTTTTTGATGTGTTGGCGGTAGATTACGTGATTATTTACTGCTTCGTCTTTGTTAGGTGCTTGCGCAAAAGTCCCACATTGGGCAATACTTTGCGTGATGCTCGCAAAAACAAACAGAACAATAAACAAGAATGCTGTTTTCGTCTTTGTCATTTTTAGTAGTATTTTTGTTTGAAAAACCATGATTTATCGGTTAGGCTAAAACTCATTGAAATCTTTACGTAAGTTTGGTCTAAATCAGACGGTATGCCTTCTCTACCAATTTCCAAACCTAGATTTACGAAAGAAATATCCTGTCTAGGTATAATAACGGGGAATCCTCCGCCAATCGTTATTCCATAGCGCCGGATTTGCGAATCATTAACAAATCTTGGATCTTTACCATAGAAGGCACCCGCCCTGAATGCCATCTTTTTCCAGTAACTATCATAGGCCTTTAGATTCGGTAATTTCTCGTAACCCATTGAAAATTTACTGCTACGACCCATTTTATCATCTCGAAAACCCCGAGAGAAATCACTCCAATTGGATCCTTCATAATTGATGCCAACCCTGTATAATCCTTTGAAGGCATAGCCTACTCCTAACGCATAAAGCATTGGATGTTTTGGGGTATATTGGGCTTCATCGGCATAAAATATGGAGTCTTTTATGCCAAAAGCGTTGCTGATTCGATTGATTTGCTCATTGACCGTTGTTTTAATTTTAAAACCAGGCTGAACATAGCCGCCTAGAGTTAATCGGTCTCCTCGCAATCCATTTTCCTTAGTCTTATCCTTAAAGTGATAATCCCATATACCGCCTAGCTTAAGATTGGTGCCCTTGTAGCTATAGTCGGTAATGTACTCATTGTTGTAAAAATGAAAAATGGTATCATTAAATTGATTGAATTGTGTCTCTGATACCTTTCCTAGCAAGAAACCCCAATTGACACCAAAAGCAAAATTCTTATACTTTGCCGCATTTGACCAGTTCACTTGATAAGAGCCACCTTCTCCGGCAAATTCATAGTTGACTGTTATATCATCTTTGGTGGTCGTATTGTTGACATCATATCCAACCCTTGTGTAAGGCGAAAGTCCAATACCCATCCCAAATCTCCAATCACTTTTGCGTCCTTCTAATTCACGGTTGTAGTCATTGACCAGAGAAACGCCAAGGTTGATATTGTCTAAGCCACCGGCCCAGTTATTGATTTGGTCTTTCGGGGACTTGATGGTATAATTTTGTGCATGGACACCGATATCAAAAGAAGTGGCCCCCAAAAAGGCAAATGAAGCCGGATTGACAGGGTTGAGGTTGTTACGGTCATGATATATAGCGGATAGTCCCCCCAATGAGCGGGAAGATAGTACTTCGCCGGACTGAAAATTTCCTAATCCAATTCTGGAATAGGGAGATTGGATTTGCGGCTGGCAAAAAGCAACAGTAGGTACTAATAGACCAAAGATGAAAAAGAATTTCTTTATGTTCATTCAAAGTTTTTTCAAAACGACCAACCGGTTAAGGTTCGCCAAATAGTATTGCTACATCACAACACAGTTAATTTTCTAAGCTTTCGCAAAATAATTATAGGCGTAAATGCTATACAATCCTGTCAAAACAAGATTTTGATGGACAAAGGTCTTAAATTTTAAGTTCTTAGCCAAAAAAATAGCATCCCCTCCTGTAAGAATAGTGCTTGTCTGTCCCATCTTGAGTTGAATACGTCGTCGAAAGTCGGTGATTTCCATCAAACTGCCGCGGACAGCACCGTTTTGAAGTGCTGTTTTTGTGCTGGTACCTATCAATTCTTTCGGCAAAGATAAAGAAACTATCGGTAATTTAGCAGTAAATTCGTGCATGGCCTGTAATCTCATCTTCAGACCCGGGGCAATATTGCCCCCTAGGTATGTGCCATCTTCGGACAATACTTCGTAAGTAAGGCAAGTGCCGGCATCAACAATTAGTAGGTTTTGGCCGGGAAGCAACCAATGTGCCCCGCATACTGCCGCCATCCGATCCCGACCTAAGGTCTGTGGGGTCGTATATTTGGACTGTATGGGAATGGGAGTTTTATGGGTCAACTCAAGCTGGTGTTCAAATCCTTTGATTTGAGCCATGATAACGTCGGATATATTTCCTGTCGCACTATAAATGACCGATTTAACAGAATATTTTTTGATTATTCGGGATGGGATGGATGCTTCTGATAAGACATCTTGCCATAAGAGTTCGCCCTTGCGGTCAAAAATGCCGTATTTTACGGAAGTATTACCTATGTCAATGGCCAGTAGCATATGAAAATGGTTTAAAGTACTCCGGGAATAATTCTTTGGTTAAATACATAGGATTATCGTGGTCGCTAAAACCTATGGGTTGGAGTGGTTGAGTGGATAACTATTCATTTTGATGAAAATCCATAATATTGCCCATATTAAAGCAATTTCGGCAACGAGGCTCATAACTATCCTTTTCTCCAAGTAATACCTTTGATTTTTCTGCCGAAAGGCGATAAGAATGAGTGGCCAAATTGCCACAATGAACACATATCGGATGTACTTTTGTGATGTATTCGGCTACTGCCAAAAGCGACGGAATGGGCCCAAAAGGCTTGCCCCTAAAATCCATGTCTAAACCGGCTACGACGACTCGTTTGCCATCAAGGGCGAGCTTTTGAACCACATCTACCAATTCATCATCAAAAAATTGCGCTTCATCTATTCCGACAACAGTAGCTTCTCCCACTTGCTTCAATATTTCGGAAGACTTGTCCACCGGAATGGCCAAAAGAGCGTTTTTGTCATGAGAGACAACTTCTGTATCTGCATATCTTATGTCTATGCTAGGCTTGAAAATAGCTACTTTTTGATGGGCAAAAGTGGCTCTCTTGAGCCGGCGGATAAGCTCTTCTGTCTTACCCGAAAACATCGCACCGCATACGACTTCAATCCAACCGCTACGTTGTCCTTTATAATGTGGTTCTAAAAACATGAATTGAGAATTTGCCACAAAAGTACTAATTAATGATGGGTCTGACCTAAGACTTTGGTGAGTTTCTTTTGGTTATGCTGATATCGCGTGGTTTTATAGCCGGAGCTATGACCTAATAATTAGATAGCGGCATCATAATCAAAATAAAATTCCCTGCTACTTACTTCTATTGCCTACGTTAGAGATAGCCGGCTGAGATTTGATTATAGGAATTTTTATGTTATGAAATTATGAATTTTTGGTATTCCATACAGAAAAGAATAAACAAGTTTTATATCTTTACCGTTTGGTAATTCGTTGCTACCCGTATCCTTTCAAGAAAAATAAATCTCATGCCAATAGATGTGAAAAAAGGTCAAATGCTCATCCGTAAAATCCAATATTTGTTGGACGGGCTGGAGCTCAATGCCGCTGAAATATCAAGTATTGAAAAAGACTTGATGATGGGCTATATCAGTTCTTTGTACGAATTGTTTTTATTTGATGACTCTTCCGGTCAGCCGGTGGCGGCGGTAGAAGTGAAGCCAAAACCTAAGGTGGTGCCGGTAACCAATGAAGTCCGAGAAGTAGTGCCACCAAAGCCTTCAGTTAAGCCTAAACCGGAGCCAAAGCCCCAACCGGAGCCGGTCGTTCAGCCGGAGCCCGTTGTTGTTAAGGAGCCGCCTGTAGTCAGCCGGCCTGTGATTGAAAAGCCGGCTAAACCTCGTGTGCATCCGGATCATGAGCCATTATTTGCTTTTAAAAAAGCCACAGACCTTTCGGAAAAACTTAGAGAAAGGCCGGTCTCTGACTTAAATAAAGCCTTCGCCATTAATGATCGCTTGTTGACCATTAGTAAGCTTTTTGATGGCGATGACAAGGTGTTTAAGGAAGTTATTGGAGATTTAAACCGATTGAGCTCATTTGATGATGCTAAAATATATCTCAGCTCGAAGGTTGTGGATAAGTATAATTGGGCATCTAAAGCACGCTCCAAAACGGCAAAAATCTTTATTCAAACGGTAAGCCGTCGATATTTGTAATTGCTTTGAAAGAGTGGTGAAGTAAGTAGGCAAAAATCAATGCTGTCAATAGAGTTGAAAAGAAAATAAAAAAAAATCGATGAAAAAAATTGGTGTTTTTACTTCTGGAGGAGATTCTCCGGGAATGAATGCGGCGATTCGAGCAGTAGTTCGGACCGCCATTTATTTGGGAATGACGCCTTATGGTATCTACCGGGGGTATCAAGGAATGATTGAAGGAGATATCGAGGAGATGAATGCGCATTCCGTTAGTAATATCTTACAAATAGGTGGTACCATCTTGAGGTCTGCACGAAGTGAAGCTTTTAGGACACCGGAGGGCAGAAAAAAGGCCTATGAGATGTTGAAGAAACATGGGATAGACGGATTAGTAGGCATTGGTGGAGATGGAACCTTTACGGGGGCTAGAGTATTTATGAAAGAGTATCCGGATATTCGTTTTGTGGGGTTGCCGGGTACGATTGATAATGATTTGGTGGGTACTGATTACACGATTGGGTATGATACCGCGATAAATACGGCCATGGAAGCGATAGATAAAATCAAGGATACAGCCAATTCTTTCGATCGTTTATTTTTTGTGGAAGTGATGGGACGTGATGCGGGATTTATTGCGTTACGTGTAGGTATTGCGACCGGTGCGGAAGCTGTTTTGATTCCGGAAAGCAAGACGGATATTGATGAGTTGGTTCATCGCTTACGCCAAAATTCCTTGCGACGCAAAAACTCTGCCTTGGTCATCGTGGCGGAAGGAGATGATGCCGGAGGGGCTTTTGAGATTGCGCAGCAAGTGAAGGAAAGGGGGTTTGAGCAATATGAAATCAGAGTATCCGTTTTGGGGCATATACAGAGAGGGGGAAGCCCTACTTGTATGGATCGTATGTTGGCCAGCCGTTTGGGGATGGAAGCCGTCAAAGCACTTCGAGACGGAGTCAGTGGGGTTTTGGTGGGTAAAAAGTGTAAGGATATCGTTTATACACCATTTGAAAAGGCGATTAAGGATAAGCAAAAGCTCAATCCGTTGTTGTTGGATATTGTCGATATATTGTCCTAAATCCGGCAAATACTCCGGGACAAGGGACTTCAGGAGTTCTTTAGAAATCAATCAACATGGAAAATGTGAATAGTCCAAAGATAGAATGGAAGAGATTGACCTTTCCAATAGGGTTTTTGGCTATTATTTGGGTTGTCCACTTGATTAAGGTGCTTGGTGGCTATGATTTAGGACTTTATTTTGGGCTAAAGCCGTTATCTGTTCCGAGGCTTTCCGGCATATTGACAAGTCCATTGATTCACGGTGATTGGGGGCATTTGTTCGGTAACACGTTGTCGTTTGCGGGACTTGGCTTTTTTTTGTTTTATTTTTATCGAAAGATTGCCCTAAAAAGCTTCTTCTTGATTTATTTGATGACCGGAGTGGGCGTATGGCTTTTTGGAAAAAATGGATTTCATATTGGTGCAAGTGGCATTGTATATGGGATGGCGGCCTTACTCTTTTGGATCGGGATATTTCGTCGAAATGTTCGGTCGATAGCGATTTCATTAGTTGTGTTGACCTTATATAGCGGGATGTTTTATGGATTGCTTCCAAAAGAGAAGATTTCTTACGAAAGCCATATTGCCGGGGCTATAGCCGGTATTTTTGCCGCTTATTACTATAAAGACGATATAGAAGCCGAAGAAGAAAAAAGGGAAGAAGTGCCGGAGCATCCCAAAAAATATTTTTTACCTAGGGATGTTTTTGAAAAAACTAAGTTTGAGCGATGGCAAGATTTACAAAAAGATCAAGCCGATGATGAGCTTTAAATAAATTGGGATGAGATATACAAAAGGAACACTAAAAAAAGTGGAAACACTACTCAAGGAGCTAGGTTATACCATTCGCTACGAAAAAGGAAGTTTCGTATCGGGATATGCCATTGTGGAGCACCGAAAAATCGCCGTCATTAATCGCTTTTTTGATGCAGAAGCACGGATCAATGCCTTGTTTGAGATTCTCTCTAGTATCGAAGTCGATGAAAGCGGATTGTCAGAAGAATCCTTGGATATGTTTTATCTATTAAAAGTCGCCAAAAAGCCAATGGAAGATGAAACGTAGTTTTACGTTTTTGGGGACAGGGACGTCACAGGGTATTCCGGTTATTGGCTGCGATTGTGATGTATGCCGGTCAAGCGACCCCAAGGATAAACGATTAAGAGTGGCCGGTTTGGTGACCTTTGGGGAGCATCGTATCTCTGTGGATGCAGGGCCTGATTTTAGGCAGCAGATGCTTTCGCAAAATGTAAAATCCTTAGAGGCTATTCTTTTGACCCATGAGCATAATGACCATATTATCGGTTTGGATGATATTCGTCCGCTGTATTTTAGACAAAAAGTGGATATGCCGGTATATGGATTGGAGAGGGTCTTGGCTGAAGTGAGAGAACGATTTTCCTACTTTTTTTTAGAAAACCGGTATCCGGGGGTTCCTAGGATTGAATTGCATCCGATTAGTAAGGAGACGACCTTCTTTATACAAGGTATGCCTATTGTTCCGATTGAGGTGATGCATGGAAAAATGCCGATTATGGGCTATCGTTTTGGCGATTTGGTGTATATCACCGATGCAAAATCTATTTCGGAAGAAGAAACAAAAAAAATTATTGGTTGTAAGACATTGATTATTAATGCCTTGCATCATCGAGTGCATCATTCGCATTTTAATCTAGATGAAGCGTTGGCCTTCATTGAAAAAGTGCAGCCGGAAAGAGCCTGGTTGACACACATGAGTCATATCATGGGCCTTCATCATCAGGTGAATCCAAAGCTTCCGCAAAATGTAAGTTTAGCTTATGATGGACTCACTATTGATTTTGTGTGTTAAACGGTGAGCGTCAGGCGGTATTTTGGTTACGCAGGTTTTGGCACTTAGAAAAGCCCGTGCATATTGGGTTATAATCAAGTAGAGATAACTTATGTATCAAAAAATCAACCCTTAACGTACACGGAAATGCCTATTCTCTGCACAAAAAAAGGATTGCCTAAGCAGGATGCCAAGCAAATTAGTTTTTTTTGGACTATCTTCGCAAAGTATTTTCTTTCGAATCTGTACGAGAATGTCCGGCTGTCATTAATAAACCCTTATCGCACGACTTGAAAAAATTAATCTTTCTTTTCCTTTTTGTTTCGTCACTGCTCCATGGCCAGCAGGTAGAGCAGTATAGTTTTGGTCTATTATATGATGGACTACGCAATCCGGCGGCCATTGGTCGTGCGGAGTCTCTGCGGGCAATCGGTATTGTGCGCCAACAATGGGTTGGGTTGTCCGGCAGCCCGTCAAGCCAATATGGAGTGATAGATGTCCCATTAGGTATGCTTTCGGGCGGTGTCGGTCTTTCTTTCCAACAAAGTACGTTAGGAGCACACAAGGTGCAAAGAGCTAAGCTTGGATATAGTTTTCATAAGCCATTTGGCGACCATAGTTATGTGGCGATAGGGACCATGATTGGAATGATGATGGTGGAGTATGACGGAAATAAGCTGCGTACACCTAGTGGTATTTATGGTAACGGGCAAATCGAGCATCATGATGATTTGTTGAGCTTGGTGCCCTTTTCGGGTAATACTTATGGTGTGGATGTCGGATTATATGGTCGCATTCAAAACTTGGATATAGGACTTTCGGTGGTTAATGCCCTTGCGGGAAAAATGCAGATTGATCAATTGACCTATGAGCCCCAACGACACTTCTTTGGGCAATTGGGCTATGAATTTGACTGGAGTGGGGCGATACAACTAAAAACGGGAGTCCAAGTATATGCTAATAGCACAATCCTTCAGAGTCAGGCCTTGATTATGGGGACTTGGAATGAGGTCTATTCTCTTGGGGCAACCATACGAGGATATGGAAAGACAAGCCAAGAATCCATCGGAGGAATTGCAGGAATAAAGCTAAATGAGCATTTTCAGCTTTTTTATTCCTACGAATACAATATTCTGCCGCTCAGAAATGTTTTTGATGCAAATCATGAGCTGGCAATAGTATACTCTTTGAACAAGCCCATAGGGAAGGGGCGATTGCCGAAAGTGATTTATAATCCCCGTTATTTTTAATCCGAATGAAGGAAATATCTTGTTGGAAGAGAATATTGGTATGAATATTGTCGTTTGGAATGCAAAAGAATTGCAAAATTATACTTACTTTTGCTTTTCTTTTGTCGATTAGAGAGAATAGACAATTTTTTCAATCGGTAAAACGTACACATTCCAGTAATTTTAAAATGTGAAAATTAGGGTGTCAAAAATGAGAAATTTAACTAAGTTTTTAATGGTTGGTCTAGTACTAACAATTGGCCTTTCTTCTTGTGGCCGCAAAGGTAATGGACAGTTAGTCGGTGTATTGGACCGTCCATCTTGGAAAGGAATTAATCCGTATGGAATGGTGAATATCCCATCCGGAAGATTACACATTGGTGCAGGTGATGAAGATATTACAGGTACAATGATGGCAAGAAATAAAGCCATTTCCATTAGTGGGTTTTATATGGATGAAACCGAAATCACCAATAATGAGTATCGTCAATTTGTGTCTTGGGTACGTGATTCTATCGCACACTCTATGATGGATCACTTCATTGAAGATGAACAAGGGAATACTTATGTTGATTGGGATCAGGACCTTGACTACGAATCCGAAGAATTGGAGGATATGTTCTACCAAGGTGATGATCGTTTTGCTGGAAAGCGTGAAATGGATGTTTCTCAATTAGTTTTTGAATATCAATGGAAGGACTGGAAAGGAATGGCACATGCAAAACCGGATCAGTCAAGAACGGACTTTATTCATAAAGAAGAAGTGAATATTTATCCGGATACTTTGGTTTGGATTCGTGACTTTGCTTATTCATATAATGAGCCGATGACACGTAACTATTTTTGGCATCCGGCGTTTGATGATTATCCGGTTGTAGGAGTTAGTTGGAAAACCGCTAGAGCCTTTTCTTACTGGAGAACATTACTATGGAATTCTTATGGCGGAAATGGTGCCTTAAACTCTGAAGATTTTAGACTACCTTTTGAGCATGAATGGGAATATGCGGCACGTGGCGGTCATGATTTGGTGAGATTCCCTTGGGGAGATTATTATTTGAGAAATTCAAAAGGCTGTCTATTGGCTAACTTTAAGCCCGGTAGAGGTAATTACCCTGAAGATGGGGGATTATACACCGTAAAAGCTGACGCTTATTATCCAAATGATTTTGGTCTTTATAATATGGCCGGTAATGTGGCCGAATGGACAGAGTCCGCTTTCTATGAAAATGCTTACTCGTTTATTCATGACTTAAATCCGGATGTTAGATTCTCTGCAGATGACGATGCACCGGAAGTGCAGAAGAGAAAGGTCGTTCGCGGTGGATCATGGAAAGATGTAGGATACTTCTTGGAAACAGGAACAAGGTCTTGGGAATTTCAAGATACCACAAAATCGTACATTGGATTTCGTTGCGCTTTGTCTTTCTTAGGACGTTCTGCTAAGGATTTTTAATCGAAATGTCTGTGTGAGCCGACAGAATTAGAGAAAATGGGGAGTCCTTCTCCCCATTCTGTCGAAAAATGCTCATATTTTTACAAAAAAACATACTTTTCTTGCTGTACATGTGGCAATTAGCCAAATTTGTGTACATTTGGCACTGGAAATTAATTTGTAACCGAAAAATTTTAAAAAATGAGTTTTCTTCATTCAAAAGGGTTTAAATACCTAAAGAATCTAATTATTGGGGTTGGAGCTGCTGTTGTATTAATAGGCGCCCTATTCAAAATCATGCACCATCCGTTAGGGAATGTTCTATTGCCTATAGGAATGGGTACGGAAGCCTTTATTTTCTTTTTCTTAGGTGTTATTGGACCGGAGAAAGATTACTACTGGGAAAAACTTTACCCCGGATTAGATAAATACAATGCGGATGTCGCTCCCTTGGCTGCCGGTGGAGGCGGAGGGCAAGCCCTAAATGCTCCTGCTGTTGAAGAAAAACTGGGCGGAATGCTTAGTGAACTTCAAATCATGTCTAAAAGTATGTCCTCTCTGAAGGCGCTTCAGGATGCTGATTTTACAGGTACTGCTGATCAAATCAAAACAATGGGTAATTTCTACAGCAAGTTGAATGAAGCCATGGCCAGCTTAGCAGATTCTGCAGAAGATGCAAAGCAATATAAAGAGCAAATGAAATCATTAAACCATAATCTTGGTTCGTTGAATAGTGTTTACGGTAATATGTTGAATGCGATGAATCCAAATCGCCAGGCTTAAGCCGTTGTGATCGAAAAATTCTCTCAAATTAAAAACGATTAACCTATGTCAATACCAAAGGAACCGCGGCAGTTAATGATTAACTTGATGTATTTAGTGCTTACAGCGATGTTGGCGTTAAATGTATCTGCGGAAATAATGAATGCTTTTTATAAACTGGATAAAGGTAATGTGAAAAGTTCAAACATCATTTCATCTAGTAACAATAAAATGATGGGACTGATTGAGCAGCAAGCAGATGCCTATAAAGATAAGGACAGAGAAGCCTACAAAGAAAAAGCGAATAAGGCACGTCAAATTGAAGCTGATTTGTCTGCTTACATTGAAGATTTAAGAAAAGAACTTTTTGAAGGAGCTGGTGGGCCTTCTGAAGAAGATCCAACAATTCCGGTTAGAAAAGATGACAAGGAAATAGCGACTAGATTACTTGTAGGAGAAGTGCCTAGTCCTGATAGCAGAGGAATGGAGTTGAAAGCAAAAATTGACAAGGCACGAGAAGAACTTTTGAATCTTGTTGATGAAAAGGATAGAGCAAGCTTTGAGGATAAAATTGCCTTGAAAACGGAGCCTATGCCCGAGAAAACTGAAAAGAAAAACTGGGCAGATTTTAATTTCTACCAAATGCCCGTAGCGGCGGTGTTCCCAATGTTGAGTAAGTTTGAACTGGATGCTAAATCTTCAACCACATCCATATTAAACTACGTGTTTAATAAGGTGGTTGGTGAAGAGGTGAAATTTGATAAGTTTCAACCCGTCATTTCTGCAACTAAAGGTTATGTCATCGCCGGTGACAAGTACGAAGCTGAGATCTTCCTAAGTGCGTTTAGCTCTCAAAATGCCGGAGGTACTAAAATTTCAGTGAATGGGACTCCTTTAAAAGTTAAGGATGGTAAAGCGACTTATACGACGACTCCATCAACAACAGGGGTCAAAAAGTATAATGTAAGTATTTCTGTAACGAATCCATTAACTAAGAAAACGGAAACTTACAAGAAGACATTTGAATATGAGGTGGGAAGACGCTCTGTAGCGGTTTCGGCCGATAAGATGAATGTATTTTACATTGGAGTAGATAACCCAGTTTCTGTGTCTGCAGCAGGTGTCTCTTCTAATCAGTTGAAAGTGACCGGTTCTGGTATTAACATTACCAAAAACGGACCGGGAAAGTATAATGTGACAGCTAGAAAACCGAGTAATGATGCGTATATTACCGTATCCGGTGGTGGGTTAAAGCCAACTAAATTCAAGTATCGCGTCAAGCGTATTCCGGACCCTATTGCCGTCTTGGGTAACAATAAAGCGGGGTCAATAGGTAATGGAACGATGAAAGCTCAGCGTGGATTGATTGCTAAACTCGAAAACTTTGATTTTGAAGCAAGATGTAATATTCAAGGATTTGAGATGACCTATTTGCGAAAGAGAGAAGATGGAGTGGTTGTCAGAAATAGCGGAGGTACTTTTAAGCCTGAAGCTTTGCGTTTGGTAAAAAAGGCGAGACCGGGAGATATGTACTATTTTGAGAAGATTAAGGCGAAATGTCCCGGGGATGCAGCAGGAAGAAGCATTCCTAGTATCGCTTTCAAAATAAGATAGAATCTTAAAATAAGAGAACATCAAAACTCGTTTAGGTAACCTAAACACAGATTAATAAATAACTGAGAAAATGAAAATGCTAAAATTAATTTTGCCATTGTTTGTGATTACCTTTTTGTCCACAGGGCTTATGGCTCAGGATGCAGAAAGCGTAAAAACGGAAACATCCTCCTTAGATTACCCCGATAAGCCTTTAGACGACGTTGTCGAAAGAAAGCTGACCGGTGAAAAAAGAGTGCTCCCATACGAAGCCATGCGCGAGGGCGATATCCTTTGGTCTAAAAAGATATGGAGGGTGGTAGATGTTAGGGAAAAAATGAACCTTCCTTTTGCATATCCTGAAAAGCCTTTGTTTTCTATCTTGGTTGATGGATTAAAAGACGGTGCGTTGACAGCGTATAGTGTCGAAGATGATAAGTTCTCATTTCCTATCTCGAACTCAGACGTAGAGTCTATGTTGTACAGTGTCGATACGACTTTTGTCGTGGACCCCGAGACTTATGAAGAAAAGATGGAAGTGGTTAGGAACGAAATCGATGCGGAGAACGTAAAGCGCTATAGAATCAAGGAGATGTGGTTCTTTGATGCCGAGTCATCCACCATGCGTGTGCGTATATTAGGTATTGCGCCCATTATTGACAAGTTGGATGATAATGGTAATTTTCAGAGAGAGCAAGCTTTGTTTTGGATTTATTACCCTGACTCTCGTGAATGGTTGGCCAAATATCGTGTAGCTAACTTTGCAGGAAATGAGGCGAGTCCTATTACTTGGGAAGATTTGTTGGAAATGAGATTTTTCTCCAGCTATATTTTGAAAGAGTCTAACGTGCGTAATCGCAGGATTCAAGATTATATGACCAATGGCGTGGATGCCTTACTGGAAGGAGAGAAGATTAAAAACTCCATCTTTAATTTTGAGCAAGATTTGTGGTCTTATTAGACCTTTAGCATAATCATAAATCTCCTGCCTGATGATTTTTTATTAGGTGGTAATAACGGGGCAGCTTTTGCTGCCCCGTTATTTTTTTTGTATCTACTATTGTTCCCGGGTCTAATCTTGGCTTTAAAGACGAATCGTCAATAAGTTGCAGATAATTAGTGTGAAGTATAATTGATTGATTGTCAGGTATTTAGGTCTAAATAGTTTTAAAGCGTTATTTTTTTTAAAAAATTAGTTTCATCTTATCGGAAAAAATAGTACCTTTGCATTCGCTTTTTTAACAAGGTGGTTTGTCCACTAATTAAGAAAAATTTTATGCCAACAATTAACCAGTTAGTTCGTAAGAGCCGTAAGAAGATCGTCATGGCGAGCAAGTCTAGGGCTTTGGATAGCTGTCCCCAAAAGCGGGGCGTATGCACTAGAGTATATACGACTACACCTAAAAAACCTAACTCTGCATTGAGAAAGGTCGCAAAAGTAAAGTTGACTAACGGAATTGAAGTGATTGCTTATATTCCGGGAGAAGGTCATAATTTACAAGAGCACTCTATTGTTCTTGTAAGAGGTGGTAGAGTAAAAGATTTGCCGGGTGTAAGATATACGGTAGTCAGAGGAGCATTGGATACGGCAGGCGTAGATGATAGAAAACAAAGTCGTTCAAAATATGGCACCAAGCGGCCTAAAAAATAATCTGTAAAGATGAGAAAAAGAAAACCAAAAGTAAGGTATCTCGCTCCTGATCCAAGATATAACGATCAGATGGTTACTCGTTTTGTCAACAACATGATGTTTGAAGGCAAAAAGAGCTTGGCGTTTAAGATTTTTTATGATGCGATGGACATCGTTAAGGAGAAGACTTCCGAAAATGAATTGGAAATCTGGAGAAAAGCCTTAAATAACGTGATGCCACAAGTGGAGGTAAGAAGTAGAAGAATTGGTGGTGCGACTTTCCAAATTCCTGTAGAATTGCCTGCCAGACGTAAGGTGACCGTCGGGATGAAGTGGTTGATTACTTTTGCGCGTAAGCGCGGAGGACGCGGTATGGCTGAAAAGTTGGCTGCAGAAATAATGGCTGCCGCAAAAGAAGAAGGAGCTGCAGTAAAAAGAAGAGAAGACGTGCACAAAATGGCTGAATCAAACAGAGCCTTTGCTCACTTTAAAGTTTAAATTTTTTAAAAGAAATAATGGCTAATCTTAAGTTTACACGGAATATTGGAATTGCTGCCCACGTCGATGCGGGTAAAACAACGATGACAGAGCGTATCTTGTTTTACACCGGTATCAACCACAAGATTGGTGAAGTGCATGATGGTGCTGCCACAATGGATTGGATGGAGCAAGAGCAAGAAAGAGGTATTACCATTACTTCTGCAGCTACTCGTACCCACTGGAAATGGAATGGTCAAGACTATGTAGTTAATATTATTGATACTCCCGGTCACGTGGACTTTACCGTGGAAGTCGAACGTTCCTTACGTGTATTGGATGGGGTTGTCGCTTTGTTTTGTGCGGTGTCCGGCGTAGAGCCGCAGTCAGAGACTGTTTGGCGTCAGGCAGATAGATATAAAGTGCCGCGTTTGGGGTTTGTGAACAAAATGGACAGATCCGGTGCGGATTTCTTTAAGGTTGTAAATGACGTTAGAGAAAAACTAGGAGCGAATCCGGTACCTTTACAAGTACCTATAGGAGCGGAAGATGATTTTAAAGGTGTTGTTGATTTATTGTCTAATAAGGCCATCGTTTGGGATGACGAAACGCATGGAATGACTTATAAGGAGATTCCTATTCCGGAAGATTTAGTGGATATCGTTGAAGAGTATAGAGGAAATTTGGTGGAAGCTGTTGCAGAATATGACGATGCGATTTTGGAAAAATTCTTTGATGATCCGGATTCTATTTCGATTGAAGAAATGCAAGCAGCTATTCGCGCAGCGGTATTAGATATGAAGATTATCCCAATGATGTGTGGGTCTGCTTTTAAGAATAAAGGCGTACAAGCTGCCTTGGATGCGGTATGTACTTATTTGCCGTCACCGGTTGATATTGATGCTATTGAAGGAATAAATCCGGTTACAGAAGAACCCGAAATACGTAAGCCATCGATTGAGGAGCCTTTTGCGGCACTTGCGTTTAAAATTGCGACAGATCCATTTGTTGGACGGTTGGCCTATATGCGTGTCTATTCCGGACAATTGGATGCAGGTTCGTATGTACTCAATACAAGATCAGGTAAGAAGGAGCGTATCTCTCGTATCTTCCAAATGCACTCTAATAAGCAGAATGCCATTGATAATGTACAGGCCGGCGATATTGCTGCTGTTGTTGGCTTTAAGGATGTTAGGACCGGGGACACGTTATGTGCTTTAGATAAACCGATTGTCTTAGAAAGTATGACTTTCCCTGATCCTGTAATCAGCGTAGCGATTGAGCCAAAATCACAAAAAGATATTGATAAACTAGGAACCGGTCTGTCTAAATTAGCAGAAGAAGATCCTACTTTTATCGTAAGATATAACGAGGACACCAACCAAACCGTTATTAGCGGAATGGGTGAGTTACACCTAGAAATTCTTGTAGATAGATTAAGAAGAGAGTTCAAAGTAGAGTGTAATCAAGGTGCTCCACAAGTAAACTATAAAGAAGCCCTTACGGAAACAGTTGATCACACCGAGCGCTTGAAAAAGCAAAGTGGTGGATCTGGTTTGTTTGCGGTCATGAGTTTCGAGCTTGGGCCTGCTGATGAAGAATTTTTGGAATCAGAAGACTACAAGTCAGGTAAGGTGAAGTTGCAGTTTGTTAACGGAATTGTTGGGGGGTCTATTCCAAAGGAATTATTGCCATCCGTTGTCAAAGGATTTACTTCGATGATGAGTAACGGTATTCTTGCCGGATACAACATTGACAGTATGAAAGTCAGAGTGTATGACGGTAAGACTCACCCGGTGGATTCCAAGCCAATAGCCTTTGAACTATGTGCGAAGGAAGGGTTTAAAGCTGCCGCAAAGCAGGCAAAACCGGTATTGCTAGAACCAATTATGAAATTGGAAGTAGTGACTCCAGAAGAGTATGTAGGGGCGGTCATTGGTGATTTGAATAGAAGACGTGGTCTTCCAAAAGGGCAAAATGTCGCCCCGGGTGGTGCCGTAGCTATTTCTGCGGATGTACCCCTATCAGAAATGTTTGGTTATGTCACTAACTTGCGTACCATTACGGCAGGTCGGGCATCATCATCCATGGAGTTCTCGCACTATGCTGCGGCTCCAAAAGGTATTGCAAAGAAAGTAATTGATGAAGCCAACGGCGTAGTCAATTCATAAATAAATTTTTTAATTGATTTGAAACAGGGTTATGAATCAGAAAATCAGGATTAAGTTACGTTCATATGACCACAATTTGGTTGATAAGTCAACTGCGAAGATTGTGAAGACTGTACGTAACAGCGGGGCTCTTGTAGTCGGTCCGATTCCGCTGCCCACGAAGAAAGAGATCTTTACGGTCTTGCGTTCACCACACGTGAACAAGAAATCTCGTGAGCAGTTCCAGCTAAGAACGCACAAGCGTTTGATTGAAATTTTTACTCCAACTCCTAAGACAGTCGATGCACTGTCCAAGTTGGAATTGCCGAGTGGTGTGGATATTCAGGTGAAGCTTTTTTAAGCAGCATCTCGAATACATACTTGACTGATATAACATATTTCCTTTTTAAATTTTAAAATCGTTAACTGTGGACGGTTTAATAGGTAGAAAAATTGGCATGACCAGTATCTATGATGATGCAGGTCGTAATGTAGCGTGTACGGTGATTGAAGCCGGACCTTGTGCCATTACGCAAGTAAAACGCCCCGAAACGGACGGATACTACGCCATACAACTTGGCTTCTTAGATGCCAAAGAAAAGAATACAACTAAGGCTCTGAAAGGACATTTTGCGAAAGCAGGTGCAACCCCTAAGAGAAAAATTGTCGAATTTAGAGATGCTGAATTAGATAAGGGACTTGGTGATATTGTTACAGCAGCTGATGTCTTCGAAGAAGGAGACCTTGTAGATGTTGTAGGAACATCTAAAGGTAAAGGTTTTCAAGGTGTTGTAAAAAGACATGGATTTGGTGGTGTGGGAGATGCGACACATGGTCAGCATAACCGACTAAGAGCACCGGGTTCTATTGGGGCTGCTTCTTATCCTGCGAAAGTAATCAAAGGAATGAGAATGGCCGGTCAGACGGGCAACAAAAGAGTGAAAACGCAAAATCTGACGATTTTGAAGATTTTTCCGGAAAAGAATCTTATTCTTGTGAAGGGGGCTGTACCCGGTCACAAAGGAGCTTTTGTAATCATTGAAAAATAGGAACTTAGGTTCTAATAAATCATCGAGAAATGAAAATCGATATAGTTAATACACAAGGAAGTGCGACCGGTCGTCAAGCAGAGCTTCTTGATAGCGTCTTCGGGATTCAAGTCAACGAGCACTCTATGTACCTTGCGGTAAAACAATACCTAGCCAATCAAAGGCAAGGTACCCACAAAGCTAAAGAACGCGGAGAAATCACCGGCTCTACCAAAAAGCTTTTTAAGCAAAAAGGAACAGGGGGGGCTAGACGTGGTAATATAAAGAGTCCGTTGCTTCGTGGCGGTGGTCGGGCATTCGGTCCTCGCCCAAGAAATTATGGCTTTAAGTTGAATAAAAAAGTGAAGTCTCTTGCGAGAAACTCTGCACTTAGTTCTAAGATGGCTGCCGGAGAGATTAAGGTGGTCGAAGACTTTGTGATGGAAACACCGAATACAAAGGAAATCAATAACATCTTGAATAGTGTCAAAGGAGGCTTCAAAAAGGTGCTATTGGTGACGAAGGATTTTAATCCTACTATTATGAAAGCGGCTGGCAATATTTCAGAAGTTGAAGTGCTTGCGGCAAAAGATATTAATACTTATCAATTGTTGAATGGAGATGTGATTCTTTTTCAAGAAGGTGCGATAAGTGTGGTGAACGAAATTTGTTCAAAATACAGTAAGAATTAAATTGTCATAAGATGATCAAACGTATTCTAATAAAGCCTGTCATTACTGAAAAATCTGAACTTTTGAGTTCATCGAATAATCAGTACTCTTTTGTCGTCGATAAAAAGGCCAACAAAATTGAGATTAAAAAGGCTATTGAAAACAAATATGGTGTGACCGTTGAAAGTGTTAGCACGATGATTGTGCCCGGTAAGTCTAAGACTAGAGCTACAAGGTCCGGTTATGTGAAAGGTCGCACATCTAGTTTTAAGAAAGCCATCATTTCAGTTGCTGAAGGTGAAGAGCTAAACATTTACGGAGAAGTTTAAATCGTTTAAACCATGGGAATCAAGAAATATAAGCCAGTCAGTCCGGGTTTGCGTACAAGAGTAACTAACTCTTTCGCGGAAGTGACTACGGACAAGCCAGAAAAGAGCTTATTGGCGAAAAAAAGTAAATCAGGGGGTAGAAATAGCTCTGGTCGCATGACGGTACGTCAAAAAGGCGGTGGTCACAAACAACGCTATAGAGTCATTGATTTTAAGCGGGATAAGGATGGGGTACCTGGTACAATAAAGACTATTGAGTATGATCCCAATAGATCCGCATTTATAGCTCTAGTTTGGTATGCAGATGGAGATAAGAGATATATTCTTGCTCCACGTGGCATCCAAGTCGGAGATGTCATCTTATCAGGCGAAAAAGCAACTCCGGATGTTGGTAATACCTTGTTTTTAAAGGATATTCCTTTAGGTTCGGAAATTCATAATATTGAAATGCACCCCGGACAAGGCGGAGCCATTGTTAGAAGCGCCGGTGTCTATGCGGTTTTGACGGGTAAGGAAGGACGGTACGCTATCGTGAAGTTACCTTCCGGTGAAATGCGTCGAATCTTAATCACCTGCAAAGCAACGATGGGAAAAGTCAGTAACCAAGACCACAACTTGTTGGTGGTGGGTAAGGCCGGAGCCAATAGATGGCGTGGAAAGCGTCCTCATGTGCGTGGTGTCGTCATGAATCCGGTGGATCACCCAATGGGTGGTGGAGAAGGACGTGCTTCAGGAGGACATCCAAGATCCCGTACGGGAATCAAGGCTAAAGGTCAGAAGACACGTAGCCGGACGAAGCATTCCAACAAGTTAATCATTTCAAAAAGAAAAAAATAAATTCTTAAGATATGCCTAGATCGCTGAAAAAAGGACCTTACGTGTACCACAAATTGCTAAAGAAGGTAGCTAAGGCTAAAGAATCTAACAAGAAACAGTTGATTAAGACTTGGTCGAGATCATCAATGATTATTCCGGATATGGTTGGAGAAACCATCGGAGTTCATAATGGGAAAATACACGTCCCTGTATTTGTCACAGAGAGTATGGTTGGCCACAAGCTAGGTGAATTTGCTGCGACAAGAACCTTTAAAGGTCATTCGGGTAACCGAAAGAAATAAACCATTTTTTTAGAGTTTGTAACTGATAGTGTGAAATGGAAGCTATAGCAAAATTAAAAAATTGTCCCATGTCTCCTCGTAAGATGAGATTGATTGCGGACTTGATTCGGAATAAACCCGTCGATGAGGCACTTGGTATTCTTAAGTTTACCAAAAATGAAGCCGCTACTTGGTTAGAGAAGCTACTCCTTTCTGCCGTGGCCAACTGGGAATACAAATTGGAAGGCCGTGTTGATTCTGATGACTACGCCCTTGTCGTTAAGACTATTTTTGTGGATGGTGGTAGAATGCTAAAACGGATTCAACCCGCCCCACAAGGAAGAGCACATAGAGTTCGGAAGCGTTCTAATCATGTGACCATTATAATTGAAAACACCCTGCCTTTGGAGACGGAGTCTTCTATGGTAGAAATTGAAGAAGAATAAATCACTCAGAATGGGTCAAAAAACAAATCCAATAGGAAATAGATTGGGAATCATCCGCGGATGGGAGTCCAATTGGTATGGTGGAAAAAACTTCGCTGAAAATGTAGTTCAAGATGAAGAAATTCGTCGTTATTTGAGAGCTCGTATTAGCAAAGGGGGTATTTCTAGAATTGTTCTGGAAAGAACTTTGAAGAGAGTTACGGTTACTATTCATACTTCAAGACCGGGTATCGTCATTGGTAAAGGAGGGAAGGAAGTAGAACGGCTAAAACATGAATTGAAAAAATTAACTGGCAAAGATGTTCAGATTAATATTCATGAAGTCCGCAGACCTGAACTCGATGCTTATATTGTTGGGGAAACCATTGCCCGTCAACTAGAAGCTAGAATGAATTACCGAAGAGCCATCAAAGGGGCTATTCAATCAACAACCAGAGCCGGCGCAGGTGGAATTAAAGTGCGTATCTCCGGTCGTTTGAATGGTGCAGAGATCGCTCGGTCTGAAGAATACAAAGAAGGACGTATTCCTTTGCATACCTTCCGTGCGGATATTGATTATGCCTTAGTAGAAGCCTTAACCATGTACGGAATCATAGGCATTAAAGTGTGGATTTTCAAAGGGGAAGTATTGACAAAGAGAGATTTGATGCCTACGGCAGTCAGGGATCAAAAGCAGCAACACAGAAAAGGTGGCGGCGGAAGAAGAAATAGACGCCGTTAAACTAGATTTTAAAAAAATAAAGTCGTAACTTTGCAGCCCTTTTTAGGGTCGAGTAAAAATATAACGTCATGTTACAACCGAAAAGAACAAAATATAGAAAGCAACAGAAGGGAAGAAACCGTGGGTTGGCCCATCGAGGTAGTACTGTTGACTTTGGTAGCTATGGGCTGAAGTCTATGGATGCCGGGATGTTGACGAGTCGGCAGATTGAAGCAGCTCGTGTCGCCTTGACTCGTTACCTAAAGCGGGAAGGTAAAGTGTGGATTCGAGTTTTTCCGGACAAGCCAATTACTTCTAAGCCTTTGGAAGTACGGATGGGTAAAGGTAAAGGAGCGCTGGATCACTATGTGGCAGTAATTCGACCAGGTCGGATTTTATTTGAAATTGACGGAGTTGATTTTGAACTAGCCAAAGAAGCCTTTAGGTTGGCTGCTCAAAAATTGCCGGTTTTAACCAAAACAGTAAAAAGAATCGATTTAAGATCGTAAAATAGTTTGATATGGCTTCGGATAAGATGAATGAATTAAAAAGCATGACGATAGATGAGTTAAAAACTCACTTGATGCAGTTGGAAGTGGCTTACAACGACAGTAAATTTGATCATGCTACTATGGGTTTAGAAAATCCACTTGAGCTTCGCGGCAAGAGACGGGAGATTGCTCAAATAAAGACTGTGATTCGTGAGCAAGAATTGGCTGAAATGACCCCGGAATTGCTGGCAAAACGGTCAAAAATTGTCCAACGTAGAAAAAAACGTAGGTAGAACTACTGAAACAAAGATATGATGGAAAGAAATCTTAGAAAGATACGTACCGGTGTAGTTTCCAGTAACAAAATGGAAAAAACCATTACGGTCGTTGTTGAAAAACGCCTCAAACACCCCATTTATGGGAAATATGTGAAGCGTACCAAAAAATTTGTTGCGCATGATGAAAACAATGATTGCAACATTGGTGATGTAGTGAACATTATGGAGACTAGACCACTAAGTAAAAGAAAAAGATGGCGCTTGATTGAAATCGTTGAGAAAGCCAAATAATTAATCCTTTAACGGAAGATCATGATACAGCAAGAGTCAAGACTAAAAGTTGCCGATAATAGTGGAGCCAAAGAAGTTCTTTGCATCCGGGTTCTCGGTAATTCAAAGCAAAGATACGCCTCCATTGGTGATCAAATTGTAGTGACTGTAAAATCTGCTTTCCCTGGAGGGGGCGTAAAGAAAGGAACTGTAACGAAAGCAGTGGTAGTGAGAACTAAAAAGCCTTTGAGAAGGGATGATGGCTCCTATATCCGCTTCGATGATAACGCAGTTGTCTTATTAAATGAAGCAGAAGAGCCTAGGGGTACACGGATTTTTGGTCCGGTGGCCCGTGAATTGAGAGCAAAGGACTACATGAAAATTGTTTCACTTGCACCTGAAGTACTTTAAATTTAGCAAAAATGGCTTTGAAGAAAAAAGAATATAAATCGGGTAAGCGTTTCGAACCGAAACTGCACATCAAAAAAGATGACATGGTTGTCGTCATCTCCGGCAATAGCAAAGGTCAAAAGGGAAAAGTACTACAAGTATTTCCTAAATTGGGTAAGGCCATTGTTGAAGGGGTGAATATGGTGACTAAGCACAAAAAGGCTACCCAAACTACAGAAAGCGGACGTGTTCAAGAACCGGCTGCTATTCATGTCGCAAAATTAATGGTGATTGATAAATCTGGTAATGCCACAAGAATTGGTCGTAAGATTGTTGACGGTAAGTTGGTCAGATATTCTAAAAAATCAGGTGAAATTATTTAATGATGAGTACTGCTACTAGCCCTACACTTAAAGGATACTATCAAGAAACTATCGTTCCTGCTCTAATGAAGCAGTTTAACTATAGTTCTGTCATGGAAGTCCCTAAGTTGTTAAAAATTACAGTAAACCAAACGGTTGGTGATGCTGTAAATGACAAGAAATTAATCGATAATGCCGCCGAGGAGCTAACGTTAATTACCGGTCAAAAACCGGCAATTATTTTGGCAAAGCGTTCTGTCTCAAACTTTAAGCTGAGAGAAGGGATGCCTATTGCCGTAAAAGTTACTTTACGGAAGGTGAGAATGTACGAGTTCTTAGAAAGACTTGTGTCTATTGCCTTGCCAAGGGTGCGAGATTTTAGAGGAATTAATGATAAAGGTTTTGATGGTCGTGGTAATTACTCCATGGGTATCAAAGAACAGATTATTTTTCCTGAGATTAACTTGGATAAGATAAACAGAATCATGGGAATGGACATTTCTTTTGTGACAAGTGCAAAAACCGACGCAGAAGCATTGGCACTATTAAAAGCATTTGGAATGCCTTTCAAAAATCAAAATAAAAACAACTAGTATGTCAAAGAAATCATTGATAGCGAGAGAGAAGAAGAGAGAGAGAATGGTTGCTAAGTATGCTGACCTTAGGAAAAAGCTAAAAGAAGCTGGAGATTATGAAGCACTGGATAAGTTGCCTAAAAATTCTGCAGCAGTAAGATTGCACAATAGATGTCAGCTTACCGGTCGTCCAAAGGGGTATATGCGTAGATTTGGAATTAGCAGAGTGACTTTTAGAGAAATGGCTTTAGCAGGGAAGATTCCCGGAGTAACAAAAGCTAGTTGGTAATTTTAAACAAAACTGAAGATGTACGTTACTGATCCAATTGCAGACTACTTGACTAGAATTCGTAATGCCCAAACTGCTGGACATAAGGTTGTTGAGATTCCTGCGTCAAAAATGAAAAAAAGTATTACGGAAATACTTTACGACCAAGGATATATTTTGAAGTATAAATTTGTAGATGATAACAAACAAGGTATCATCAAAATTGCTCTAAAATATGATCCAGTGACCAAAGTTCCGGTCATAAGAAGTCTCAAGAGATATTCTAAGCCCGGCTTAAGACAATATTTTGGTGTAGATGATATTCCTAGAGTTATTAATGGGCTCGGTATTGCCATTGTATCTACATCTAAAGGGGTGCTTACGGATAAGGAAGCCAGAAAGAATAATGTAGGGGGAGAAGTCCTTTGTACTATTTACTAATTTTGAAGAAGAAATTGTAATCATGTCAAGAATAGGAAATGCACCAATATCAATCCCGAGCAACGTTGAAATTAGCGTTGATGCGGCGAATGTGGTGACGGTTAAAGGCCCCAAGGGCTCATTGACTCAGGAGGTAAATCCGGAGATCACAGTTAGTATCGAAGATGGTACTCTAAAGGTGACAAGACCTACTAATCAAGGTCGTCATAGAGCTATGCACGGCCTCTATCGTTCACTAATCAACAACATGGTTGTTGGCGTGACCGAAGGGTATGTCAAAGAACTGGAACTAGTTGGGGTTGGTTATCGTGCTTCAAATAAAGGCAATTTGTTGGAAATTCAAGTCGGGTACTCACATCCGATTATGTTTTACATCCCCGATGAGTTGAAGTTGGAGACCCTTGTCGAAAAAGGTAAACCACCAACAATTCGTTTGGAAGGTATTGATAAACAATTGATTGGTCAAGTAGCTGCAAAGATTAGAAGTTTCCGTAAGCCTGAGCCATATAAAGGTAAAGGAATTAAGTACAAAGGAGAAATCCTTAGAAGAAAGGCAGGTAAGACTGCTGCTAAATAAACGAGAAGAATTTTTAGCATGAAAAAGATAACAACAAGAAAGCGCATACATATGCGTATTCGTAAGAAAGTAAAAGGAACTTCTGAAAGACCTAGATTAAATGTCTTTAGAAGCAATAATCATATCTATTGTCAGTTAATTGATGATAGAAATGGTGTTACTTTAGCCGGAGCTTCTTCTAAGGAAGTGAGTGATGCCGGTACCAAAAAGGATATTGCTAAGCGTGTAGGCGAAATAATTGCAGAGCGTGCCTTGGCGCTATCTATTGATTCGTCTGTTTTTGATAGAGGTGGATATCTTTATCACGGAAGGGTAAAAGCCTTGGCAGAAGGTGCCCGCAGCAAAGGACTACAATTTTAATTCACACCATACATTATCATAATGGCCAGAGAAAGAAAAAACAATAAAGGAAAACAGGACAATAGAGCTAATTCGGACAGTAATTTGGAAGATAGACTAGTTACTGTTAATCGGGTAGCCAAGGTTACTAAGGGAGGACGTACCTTTAGTTTTGCCGCCATAGTTGTCGTGGGCGACGGTGATGGTACTGTTGGCCATGGATTAGGTAAAGCCAGACAGGTTTCAGAAGCTATTGCAAAAGCAATTGAAGATGCAAAAAGAAATTTAGTCAAGGTACCCGTACATAATGGTACGATTCCCCATGAACAGAATGGAAAATTCAGTGCGGCCAGGGTTTTTATTAAGCCGGCTTCCAGTGGTACCGGTGTAATTGCCGGTGGTGCGATGCGTGCCGTTCTTGAATTGGCCGGTGTCCATAACGTATTGGCGAAGTCTATCGGATCTAGTAACCCGCATAACGTTGTGAAAGCAACTATTGATGCGTTATTAAAACTCAGATCTCCAATTACCATTTCTAAACAGCGTAACGTACCTGTTGGTAAGGTATTTAACGGATAAATGATATCAACATGGAAAGGATAAAAGTCACACAGGTAAAAAGTGCTATTGACCGTAATAAGCGTCAAAAAAATACACTTAAAGCCCTAGGATTGAAAAAAATTAATCAAACTGTTGAGCATAATGCTACACCGCAAATTTTGGGTATGGTAGCAAAAGTAGCGCATTTGGTTGTAACTGAAGAAGTATAACTTTCTTAGAAGGTTTAAAAATTGTAACTGATGAAACTTAATGATTTAAGGCCTGCAAAAGGGGCTGTACATTCGACAAAAAGAATTGGTAGAGGACAAGGGTCAGGAAGAGGAGGCACTTCTACACGAGGTCATAAAGGACAAAAATCCCGTTCAGGCTATAGCAGAAAGCGTGGCTTCGAAGGTGGACAATTACCACTGCAAGCTCGTTTGCCGAAGAGAGGCTTTAATTCTCGTAACAGAATAGCATATGTACCGTTAAACTTCTCTCGAATCCAGGAGATTGCTGAGAAATACAACCTAGATAACATTACTTTGGATGTTTTACGGGACAATGGTATCCTAAGAAAGAATGAATTGGTTAAAATTTTGGCCTACGGAGAATTGAAGAAGGGAGTTTCTGTTGAGGCACATGCGGCATCTAAAAAAGCCGTTGAGTTGATGGAGCGCTTTGGAGGAAGTATTTCTTTCATAAAGTGAATGGGCTGCTGTTAGGATAAAAATTGGTGGTTTCTGAGTGGATAGAAAGCACCAAATGAGATAAAAGTAGGAGACAAAAAATGATACTTCTTGATAGAGTTAGTATCTAAGCCGAAAATAAGAAAATCAGATGAATCGATTAATTAATACGCTGAAGAATATCTGGAAGATTGAAGAGCTTCGTAAGAGAATTCTTGTAACTCTTGGCCTTATCCTTGTTTATAGGATTGGGGCTTTTATTGTTCTACCCGGAGTTGTCGCTTCCAAGATTTCCATGGGTAATCCAGATAATCCCGGGGATATTGTTCAGATAATTAACATGTTTACTGGTGGTGCTTTTAAAGCGGCATCTATATTTGCTTTGGGGATTATGCCTTATATCACGGCATCTATTGTCATTCAGGTCTTAGGTTTTGCAGTGCCGTATTTTCAACGGCTACAAACGAAGGAAGGGGAGTCAGGGAGAAAAAAGATAACACAAATAACAAGGATACTAACCGTTTTTATCACCTTGGTGCAAGGTAGTGCTTATTTGACGATGATTTCATCAAAAGGAGCTATTGACCCTAATGTCAGTGTATCGGTATTTTGGTTCTCAAATATCATTATCTTAATGACAGGGACTATTTTTGCCATGTGGCTTGGAGAGCGTATAACGGAACGCGGGGTTGGAAATGGGGTGTCCATTTTAATCTTGATTGGTATTATTTCCAGATTGCCACAGTCATTTATTACGGAGTTTACATCAAAAATTGGTAAGAATGGAGGCTTGGTTGCCTTTGTGTTGGAGATGGTCTTCTTATTCTTAGTAGTATTAGCTACGGTAATGATTACGCAGGCTATTAGACGGATACCCATACAATTTGCCAAAAGAATGGTGGGACGTGGGACGTCCAATATGCCTGTGGCCGGTGCCCGTGATTTTATTCCGATTAAGTTAAATGCTTCCGGTGTAATGCCTATCATTTTTGCGCAAGCTTTGATGATGCTACCGGCGATGATTGGTGGTTTCTTTTCAAAGAGTGGAACACCCAATAGCTTTGTAATGTCCTTAAGTGATTTTACTTCGGTGCCTTACAATGTCATATACTTTGTTTTGATTGTGTTGTTTACTTATGTTTATACTGCTTTGATTGTAGATCCCAAGCAGTATTCGGAGTATCTGAAACAACAAAATGCGTTTATTCCCGGGGTAAAACCAGGGCGGAGTACCGCAGAATTCATCGATACAATTACAAGTAGAATAACCTTGCCCGGAGCCATATTCTTAGGTATTATTGCCATTATGCCGGCTTTCGCAAATATTTTTGGTGTAAACCGTGCATTTGCTTATTTCTTTGGAGGAACTTCCTTGTTGATTTTAGTTGGGGTTGCCTTAGATACTTTGCAGCAAATTGAAAGCTACTTGTTGATGAGAAAATACGACGGTTTGATTAAATCCGGTAAGTTACAGGGTAGAGGTAGTGGTTTACAAGGTATTGGTGCAAGCATGTAATTGCACTCAAGAAAAGGTTGATGATATACTATAAGACAGAGGAGGAAGTTGAACTAATTCGCGAAAGCTGTTTGATGGTTTGTAAGACTTTGGCCTACGCTGGCTCTTTACTAAAGCCGGGAATTACAGGAGCTGAAATTGATGCCAAAGCAGAAGAATTTATCCGTGACAATGGAGGAATACCCGGTTTTAAAGGGTATGGAGGATTTCCGGGGACTCTCTGTATTTCTGTAAATGAACAAGTCGTTCATGGGATACCAAGTGATAAGGAATTTAAGGATGGAGATATTATCTCTTTAGATTGTGGAGTCATCATGAATGATTACAATGGTGATGCCGCCTATACATTTGCATTGGGGGATGTGAAAGAGGAGACGATGAAGCTCTTGAGAGTTACCAAAGAATCCCTATATCGGGGTATTGGGCAAGCGGTAAAAGGTAGAAGAATAGGAGATATTGGGTATGCCATTCAGGATTTTGCTGAAAAGCAAGAAGGATACGGTATCGTGCGAGAATTAGTCGGGCATGGAATAGGAAAAGCGTTACATGAAGATCCCGAAGTGCCGAATTTTGGAAGAAGAGGGCGTGGTATTTTGTTAAAAGAGAATTTGGTTATCGCTATCGAACCGATGGTGAATTTGAAAACCAAGCAGGTCGTACAAGAAAATGATGGTTGGACGATCAGAACGAAAGATAGACAACCGTCTGCACACTACGAGCATACCGTTGTTGTTAGGAAAAATCAAGCAGAGATACTCTCAGATCATTCTTTTATTGAAGAAATGATAAAAACTAACAAAGAACTCAAGCAAGTTTAGTTTTTTTTTTGTATCTTTGCACTCCGAATTTTGATATGGCAAAGAAAAACTTAATAAAACAGGACGGAACGATTGAAGAGGCATTGTCTAACGCAATGTTCCGCGTAAGGTTAGAAAATGGCCATTTAATTGTGGCTACAATCTCCGGTAAAATGCGTATGCACTTCATTCGTATCCTTCCCGGTGATAAAGTAGCTGTGGAAATGTCTCCTTATGATTTGACAAGGGGGCGAATTACTTATCGTTACAAATAACTTAGTTATGAAAGTGAGAGCTTCTGTAAAAAAACGCTCAAGTACGAGCAAGATAGTACGTCGGAAGGGGCGCGTGTATGTCATTGACAAAAAGAACCCTAGATTTAAACAACGTCAAGGATAAGAATTATGGCAAGAATTGCAGGTATTGATTTACCAAAAAACAAAATAGGCGCAGTCGGTCTTACCTATATTTATGGTATTGGACGCTCTGGTGCTAAGGCAATCTTGGATGCTGCTAATATTGATCATGATGTGAAGGTCAAGGACTGGACAGATGAAAATGTTTTAGCGATTTCTAAGATTATTGCGGATGATTATACCGTAGAAGGTGAACTGAGATCAGAAGTACAATCAAACATTAAACGTTTGATGGACATAGTTAGTTACAGAGGGTTAAGACACCGTAAGGGGCTGCCGGTAAGAGGACAACGTACCAAAACTAACGCACGGACTAGAAAAGGACGTAAGAAAACAGTTGCAAACAAGAAAAAAGTAACTAAGTAATCCTAAATAGCAAATAAATGGCAAAGGGAAAAAAGTCAACAAAAAAGAAGCTTAGAGTCGAACCGGAAGGACTTGTCTATATCAAGGCGAGTTTCAATAATATTATTGTGACGGTGACCAGTAAAGCAGGAAAAGTAATCAGTTGGTCGTCTGCCGGTAAAGGTGGGTTTAGAGGTTCTAAAAAGAATACTCCTTATGCAGCACAAGTCGCTGCCAACGATTGCGGAAAGATTGCTTATGATGCAGGTATGAGAACTGCCAAGGTGTTTGTGAAAGGACCGGGGGCAGGAAGAGAAGCTGCTATTAGAGCAATCGATACTTTGGGAATTAAGGTGACAAAGATTATTGATGTAACGCCTATTCCTCATAACGGATGCCGTCCACCGAAGAAGAGACGTGTTTAATTAATTTGCGAAAGACTTAACAATTATGGCAAGATATACTGGCCCAACAACAAAAAAGGCAAGAGCTCTAGGAGAAGCTATCTTTGGCTACGATAAGAGCTTTGATAAGAAAAAATATGGCCCTGGTCAACATGGACAGTCTAGAAGACGTCAAAAGTCTGACTATGGGTTACAGTTATTGGAAAAACAAAAGGCAAAGTTTACTTATGGTCTTTTGGAACGCCAATTCAGAAATCTTTTCAAAAAGGCTGCTAGTAAGCAAGGAGTGACAGGTGAAGTGCTTTTGCAATTCTTAGAGGCTAGATTGGATAATACGGTTTTTCGTTTAGGGATTGCTCCTACACGGAATGCGGCTAGACAGCTTGTGACCCACAAGCATATTACCGTAAACGGTATCTTAACTAATATCCCGTCTTACACCTTGCGTCCGGGAGATGTAGTGGCTGTACGGGCTAAATCAAGAGGAAAAGAAGTCATCGTGAATTCTATCGAAAATAATTCTGATGTAAAGAAATTCTCTTGGTTAGAATGGAATCCGGATACGTTTCAAGGGGTTTTTCTTGCGCTACCGCAGAGAAACGAAATACCTGAGAATATCAATGAGCAATTGATTGTTGAATTGTATTCTAAGTAATCTAGATTTTTCATCCTCTTTTTTCAATCTTGAAAACTATTATCTATGGCTATTATTCCATTTACTAAACCGGAAAAAATCTTGCTTCAAAAAGCGAATGATTTTGAAGGTTCGTTTGAATTCAAGCCCCTTGAGCCTGGGTATGGTCAAACTATAGGTAACTCCTTAAGAAGAATTCTTTTATCTTCTCTTCCGGGTTTTGCCATTTCTGCGGTTAGAATTGGTGGGGTTCAGCATGAATTTTCTACCATTAAGGGGGTGGTTGAAGATGTGGTTGATATTATCCTGAATCTTAAGCAGGTTAGATTAAAACAACAGATTCTGGACGATGAATCTACAGAAGAAAAAATCTACTTGACTATTTCCGGAAAGGAAGTCTTTACAGCCGGTGATATCGCCACCTATACCAATGCGTTTGTGGTGACTAATCCTGATTTGGTGATTTGTCGAATGGAGCCTTTTGTGAGTTTGGAAATTGAGTTGACTGTCACTAAAGGACGTGGCTATGTCCTTGCGGACGAAAATTTACCTAAGGATGCCGCCATTGGTTTAATTCCGGTGGATGCGACTTATACACCGGTAAAAAAGGTGGCTTATAGAGTAGAAAATACTCGTGTGGGACAGCGTACCGATTTTGAAAAGTTAATTGTTGAGATTAAAACAGATGGTACAATCCATCCGGAGAAAGCTTTGAAGGAAGCTGCCAAAATCATGGTTCAGCACTTGATGCTTATCACAGATGAGCACATGACCTTTGAAGATGATACAACTAAAGATGAAAATATAGTTGATGAACATATCTTGCATATGAGAAAACTACTTAAGACTTCTTTAGAAGATTTGGATTTGTCAGTAAGAGCGTACAATTGCTTGAAAGGTGCAAAAATTGACTCCCTTGGTGAGTTGGTTCAATATGAAACCCATAAACTATTGAAATTCAGAAATTTCGGTAAAAAATCACTTGTCGAAATAGAAGAACTCCTTACGGATAAAGGTTTAACATTCGGTATGGATTTGACCAAATATAAATTGGACGAAGCCTAAATTTTTCATAATTGTAATGACTGTTGAGCTTCTTCATGGAGAAGTTCCGGTGTTACGAAGATAATCTTAAATAAATGAGACACGGAAAGAAGTTTAATAAACTCGGTAGAAAAAAAGGACACAGAAAAGCGTTATTGCGTAATCTGTCCATTGCTTTGATTACTCACAAAAGGATCAAAACAACACTCCCGAAGGCTAAAGCCTTGAGAAGACATTTGGAGCCTATTATTACGAAGGCCAAAGATAATACTACACATTCAAGACGTGTCGTGTTTTCCTATTTGCAAGATAACGAGGCTATGAAAGAGCTTTTTGGCCCTATTGCTGCAAAAATTGGAGATAGACCGGGAGGGTATTTAAGAATTATTCGCATGGGATTTAGACTTGGTGATGCCGCTGAAATGGCTATGATTGAGTTTGTTGATTTCAATGAGGTTATGTTGGCTTCTAAGGAAGCTAAAAGTACTTCCAAACGTAAAAGAACTAGAAGGGGACGCAAAAAAGCAGAGACCACTGTTTCATCTGAATCAGCAACCGATACGGCTACAACTGCCGAGACTTCGACTGATATGCCGGCAGAAACGGAAGATTAGTCATTCTCTTTTAGAAAGCATACAGAAAGCGATTTTACATCTAGTAAAATCGCTTTTTTTATTGGCTAATTCAGCTTTTATAGTTCTTTTAGTGTATATTTGCCGTAAGGTAGAAAGACACATTTTTCTTGTGTCGGAAAACCGAAAAATATCAATTATGAGTTATATTCTTGACCTATATGCCCGTGAAATTCTGGATTCTAGAGGGAATCCCACGGTAGAAGTAGAAGTCCTTACCGAAAGTGGTGTCGTTGGACGCGCCGCAGTGCCTTCCGGTGCATCAACCGGTGTGCATGAAGCCTTAGAAATGAGAGATGGCGATAAAAATCGCTTCTTGGGAAAAGGCGTTTTGAATGCCTGTCGGAATGTGAATGAGTTTATTGCAGATGAAATTGTAGGCTTTGATGTGACTGAACAACGAGAATTGGATCAGTTCCTTTTAGATTTGGATGGTACAGAGAATAAAGAAAAATTAGGTGCTAACGCCATATTGGGTGTCTCTTTGGCTGCTGCTAGAGCTGCCGCTAAAGTAACCGGACAATCCCTATATCGTTATATCGGCGGGGCTAACGCCAATGTTTTACCGGTTCCCATGATGAATATCCTAAATGGTGGCTCACATGCCGATAATAATATCGATTTTCAGGAGTTTATGGTGATGCCGGTTGGAGCTGAAAGCTTTTCTCATGGATTACGAATGGGGGTAGAAGTTTTTCATACCTTAAAAAAAGTACTCAAAAGTAAACATTACTCCACTAATGTGGGGGATGAAGGGGGGTTTGCACCGGAAATTAAATCTAACGAAGAAGCCATCGAAATTGTACTAAAAGCCATTGAAAAAGCAGGCTACAAGCCGGGAGAAGATATCCAAATTGCTTTGGACCCTGCTTCTTCAGAGTTTTTCTTGGAAGACGAGAATGTGTACTACTTCAAAAAGTCTTCTAAAAAGAAATTGTCTCCGGCTGAAATGGTCGATTATTGGGCAAACTGGGTAGATAAATACCCGATATGCTCGATTGAAGATGGGCTCGCCGAAGATGACTGGAAAGGCTGGAAATTGATGACTAGAAAGTTGGGTAAGAAAATTCAATTGGTCGGCGATGATTTATTTGTTACAAATACCAAGCGTTTGCAAAAAGGAATAAATAGCAAAGTCGCTAATTCTATCCTCATAAAAGTTAACCAAATCGGGACTCTTTCGGAGACCTTTGATGCCGTTAATCTTGCTTCGAGAAATAATTACACCAGCGTCATTAGTCACCGGTCAGGAGAAACGGAAGATACTTTTATTGCAGACTTGGCGGTCGGATTGAATACCGGACAAATAAAAACCGGATCCGCATCAAGATCTGATAGAATTGCAAAGTATAATCAATTGCTAAGAATTGAAGATGAATTGGGGGATGCTGCTGTCTATCTTGGCAAAAACCTGTTCTAAATTATTTAAACGATGGCCAAAAAATTTATAAACCCACTTGACCCATATTTGAAAAAATTACCGCCTTTTTTCAAGAATAGGTACGTCTTGGTGATTGCATTCTTTCTGGCGTTTATGGTTTTTTTCGACAAGCATGACTTGTTGACTCAGTATAAGTTGCAACATGCCGTTGATCAATTAGAGGAGGATAAAACTTTTTATCAGGAGAAGATTAAAGAAACCAAGCAGAAACGACTGGATTTTGAAAAAAATCAAGAAAAATACGCGCGGGAAAAGTATTACGTGAAAAAGCCTAAAGAGGAAGTTTTTGTTATAGAAGAATATTGATTTTATTCTTCCTTAATGTAAAAATAGTGTAACATTATGGGACTCCTGTTTTTAAGCCGCAATTGGCTTTTGATGCCCCAAAAATAGGAAATACCTGATGGTTACATAAAATCGAAGCTGCAAAAGCAATAGTGCGTGGGAAGGGGATTGCCGAATCTTCTAGCCAAAAAAATTAATGCCAAGTAGTTTCTAATATTCAACCTAACCAAAATCAAGAAAATGTCAGTTTTAGTTAATAAGGACTCTAAAGTAATCGTCCAAGGAATAACCGGAAAGGAAGGAACCTTTCATGCTACCCAGATGATTGAGTATGGAACCAATGTCGTTGGTGGGGTCACTCCCGGAAAAGGGGGTCAAATTCACTTAGATAGACCTGTTTTTAATACCGTTGAAGAAGCGGTAAAAAAGGTAGGGGCAGATGTCTCTATTATTTTTGTGCCGCCTAGGTTTGCTGCCGAAGCGATTATGGAAGCCGCTAATGCCGGTATCAAGGTCGTGGTTTGTATCACCGAGGGCATCCCTGTACAAGACATGGTCATCGCAAAGGAGTATATCAAGGATATGGATGTGACCTTAATCGGTCCTAACTGTCCGGGAGTGATTACGCCTGGAGAAGCCAAAGTGGGTATTATGCCGGGCTTTATTCACCGAAAGGGTAGAGTCGGTATTGTTTCCAGATCCGGTACCTTGACCTATGAAGCTGTAGATCAAGTGACAAAAGCAGGTATGGGACAATCTACTTGTATTGGTATTGGTGGTGACCCCGTTCTGGGCTTGACTACTAAAATGGCTGTCGAGCAATTGATGAATGATCCGGAAACGGATGGCATCATCATGATTGGCGAGATTGGTGGAGGTATGGAGGCAGAGGCTGCACGCTATGTGCGTGACTATGGTACCAAGCCGGTCGTTGGCTTTATCGCCGGACAAACGGCCCCCAAAGGACGAAAAATGGGCCACGCCGGTGCGATTGTCGGTGGTAAAGACGATACTGCTGCCGCAAAAATGCAAATTTTGGCTGAATGTGGTGTCCATGTGGTAAAATCCCCTGCAAATATTGGTCAAAAAATGGCTGAATTATTGGCTTAGTTTGATTCATGGCCGTTAAGATGTAGCGTGGAGTTTGTATTCAGATTCCACAGAAAGAACAACTGAACATCAGTTGTTCTTTTTTTTGTGGCCGGGTGCAACCATGTTTTAAGCGCGGATATTAATCAGTTATGCGTATTCTTGGCTGGAATTTTAGCCCATTCGCCTTTACAAAGAATAGGCTAACATCAATTTTTCCCTAATATCAAGAACATAATTCTAACATTTTCCTCTATCTTTGTTTTCATCAAAATGAAAGCAAGAATCCTACATAAAAATATCATTCAACAACTTATTGCTGCAAAGCAAAGTAACCGTAAGCTTTTTGTGGTGCTTATCGATCCGGATAAGGCGGAGGCGGGTGATTTGCAAGACATCATCACTAAAGCGGAAGCGGCAGCAGTCGATTTGTTTTTTGTGGGGGGGAGTTTGATGGTTAGCGATAGTATGGATCGCTGTCTGGAGACCATACGGTCAAAAAGCCATATTCCTTCTGTTCTTTTTCCGGGCAATCCTATCCAGTTAAGTGAAAAAGCAGACGCTTTGTTGTATTTGAGTCTTATTTCAGGTAGGAATGCGGAATTATTGATCGGCAACCATGTGGTGACGGCCCCTTTGTTGATGAGGAGCTGTGTCGAAGTAATGCCTACGGGATATATGTTAATTGATGGCGGAGCTCCGACTACCGTTAGCTATATCAGCAATACCTTCCCCATTCCCGCCAATAAGCCAGAAATTGCGATGGCTACCGCAATGGCCGGCCAACTTCTTGGCCTAAAATTAATCTATATGGATGCCGGTAGTGGCGCACAAAATCCCGTCCCTGCAAAAATGATTGCCAAAGTTAGGGAAGCAATAGAGCTACCAATAATTGTGGGTGGTGGTATTCGTACTCCGGAACAGGCCGCAAAGGCCGCTGCAGCAGGTGCCGATATGATTGTTGTGGGTAATCAATTGGAAGAAAATGCAGAGTTGGTATTTGAAATGGCTCGCGCAGTTCATTCGCTCAATTATGCCTAGTCTATGAATATTGGTTTTGATGCGAAAAGACTTTTTAATAATTTTACCGGATTGGGTAATTATTCGCGGACTTTATTAAAAAATCTTCTGGAGTTTTATCCGAATAATTCATATCATCTTTATACTCCAAAATATAAATCTAATTCACAGACTCAATTTTTTTTAAAATCGCCCTACCAACTTTTTTTTCCGAAGTTTCCTAAACTCCTATGGCGTAGTTACTTGATAACCAATCAATTAAAAAAAGATAATATCGATCTATATCACGGGTTGAGTCATGAGCTTCCACTAAATGTTAAAAATTCAGGAATAAAAAGCGTAGTGACAATTCATGATTTGATTTTTAAAAAATATCCCCAAACCTTCCCCTTGATTGATAGAAGTATTTATGATTTTAAATTCAAAAGAGCTTGCGCAAATGCGGATACAATCGTGGCCATTAGCGAAAGCACCAAAAAGGATATTGTTGAATTGTATGATATTGACCACGCAAAAATAAAAGTCGTCTATCAAAGTTGTCAGCCCTTATACTATCAACCTTCGAGCCTTGCGGAAAAAGAAATCAAAGCGCTGTACGGGATTCCGGATGAATATTTATTATTTGTCGGAAGCGTGGAGACCCGCAAGAATGTAAAGTTGTTGATTGAAGCTTACCGCCATCTTCATAAAGATTTTAGAATCCCCCTGGTTATTGTTGGAAGACCTAGGCAGGGGATTCAAGAAATTCGAGCTTTAATTGAGTCGGTTGGTATGGCGCACCTAGTCATTTGGATTGAAAATTTATCTGATAACGAACATCTTCAAGTCCTTTATCAAGAAGCCCAAGCATTCATTTATCCATCTTTATACGAAGGTTTTGGACTTCCGGTAGTCGAAGCACTCTTGAGCCGGACGCCCGTAATTACTTCAAACGTGAGCTCACTCCCTGAAGCAGGCGGCCCTAATTCGCTGTATATCAACCCATTAGAATCAGAAGATTTAGCGCAAGCCATCGAAAAAGTACTAACGGATGTTGGTTTGCGGCAGACGATGATTGCGAAAGGTTTTGAGTATGCGCATTCAAGATTTGGACGTCGAGTGGTGACAGATACTTTGGTCGATATTTATTTGGGTACATAGAAGATTGCATGTTCTAATCTAACCGCTCCCTTAAAAGAAACCGGAGAGACTCCTATATTTTTCTTTCAATGGTTTGGTCAATAAAGCTACATTTGATTGTCATGAAAATGTAATCCCCTGAAGTATCCGAAGCGGTAGAATTTCATCAAGACTTATAGAGACGAGACCGTACAGAATAGAACGAAAGTCCCGGTCTGTATAGCACAAATTTTAGGCGTGCAATTGGTAGGGCTCTGGTAAAGCATGCTTATGCGCCGTGCCGTTGGGCACTATTCGTATACTTCCCCTTCCTTTACACGATTGTTCATGCATTCATAATAATAAAATGAACTTAGCTTAATTATTAACCATGACTACGGTGTTTTTTTCCGAAAGGTCAAGCAATACTGATGAAAGGTATTGCTCACAAAGGTATATCCATATCCGTATGGTGCCAATCTTAAGTCATCTTGGAGCCAAAAAAATTCAGGAAGTAAGGTAAAATGTTCTTGTAGTTTCCAAGCTAAATCATCCGCTAAGGGGTAGCTTTTGCCCTTTTTTTTAATATTCTTAACGATGATGGTGAGATAGGCTCCTGGGCTCATTTTTTGCGCCAGCTTAAAATAGATATTGCACAATTCATCGACAAATTCATCGTATTCGGAGATATTACCAAGGTCATGGGTATCGTCAGAGTAATTTAATTGGAGACCTTTTGCTTTTCGTGTCGCTTGATTTTCCGCTCCTTTCATGTTGAGCATGTCCCAATAGGGTGGGGAGGTGAAAAGATAATCTATCGGTGGAAAATCTCTTTTGGTTATTCTACGTGCGTCTTTGAGTAGTAGTTTATGTTTGGGTTTTTGCGTAAGCGTCTCCACCAAAGTCGTAATCCGGGTATGGGCAATTTCTATAAAAAAAGCGCTTAACTCAGTGCCGTAGCCATTTCGATTTGTTTGTAATGCGGCTAATTGAGTGGAGCCGGTACCCGACATTGGGTCAAAAACATTGGCTTTTGGCCGGGTGAATCTTTCGATAAAAAATTGGGCCACTTCTTCCGGGAATTTTGCGGGATGAAGGATTTCATTTTTGTTGCGTCGCTTTGGGCGAAATATCTTCCAGTTTGGTACTTCAGTCTTAAATTGATTTTTTTCTAATTTAATTTTTTGGAAAAAATTAATATCGGGCATGGAAAATTCGCCAGGACTATGTTCATCCTTTCGGAAATAAGAAAAGTAGTAGGTAGCTTGGGTAAAAGGGGCATATTTTTTTGCGGAAGCGTGGGGATTTTCATAACAACCGATTTTTTCATCTCGCCGACTTAGCCCGGTGGCAAGCATCTTGCTCATGTCCCAAGCAAAGGGTAAGTAATGGCCCCGATGCAAGGTGTTTTGGTGCATAATGGATAAAAAACGACGGTGAATTAAATATGGATAAAGGGTTTGGGCCCACTCAAGGACTTCTTTTTTTAGTTTTCGGTAGGCGGACAGCGAAAGATTTTCTTCTTGGCGACGGATGTCTATTAAGATGAGTTGAAGCTCGGGTATCTTTTGAATAGACTTGGGGGAGAAGACTTTGATATTCAGTGACTTAGCTACTTTTTTTATGGTTTTTTCTCCTTGATTATCTCCAAAATAAAAAATATTTTGTGGCAGGCTGTCGTCTAGTCGAAGGAAAAATCTTAAATTTGAGCGATAGGTTTCTTCATCTCCTTGATCAATAAACCACGATTTTTGAAAGGGGAGCCACTCTTTAGACGTAATATTATTAAACCGGTTTCTCATAGCCCGCAAATTACAAAAAAATGCTTAAACTTAAAGATGAGCTTCGAAAAATAATACTTTTTGAGCATTCCAGAAAGCAAAGGGATAAGGTCGTGGATTGGGTGGGAGATAGTCGGCGGCGTTTTAGCGTGTTGATGGAATTATTTTTGGGTGATGAGTATCGTGTCGTACAACGAGCGGCATGGGCGGTGCGCACCATCGGTGAAGCGCGACCACAATGGATGACCTCATACATCGGGCCTATGATTGAGTCCATTCAAAATCCTATCCATGATGCGGTGGTACGCAATGGTTTGTTGGTGTTGGTTGGGGTAAAAATTCCCAAGAGATATTGGGGGGAATTGGTGGAGATAGGATTTGACTATTTGAGCAAGGTGACGACGCCCACGGCGATAAAGCGGGCGGCTTTATTGGTAGTGGCTCGAATAGTTGAGCAGGAGCCGGAATTGAGGGAAGAATTGGTGTTGGTATTGCAAGACCAAATACCTTATTCGACGGTTGGTTTTAAAGGGATTGCTACAAAGTATATAAAAAGATGGACGTAGATAAAAAAAAGACCCCGCTTCAACAGAAGCGGGGTCTCTTTTTTATGGTTTATATTAACCGAAAAGGATTAATACTTTACACCAAGTGCTTTCAAAGTTTTGAAGTCTAAGCTTCCGATAGGAAGACCATTAGCCTTTTGGAACTTAATTAAGGCAGATTTAGTATCTGCACCCATTACGTTATCCGCACCGGCAGGTCCAACATCATAACCTCTATCCATCAAAGCCTTTTGGATTTGGCGGATAGTGTAGTTAGTGATATCGCTGTTACACAAAACTTTCTTCCATTCAGTGAAACCACCTTTCTTAACTAATACACGTCTTGTAACAGTAGTGTATTCTGCTGGAATAGTGACTGTACGTGTAGAAGGAGGCGTTTTCATTACTTTATGAGTCAAAGTAGCAGACTTAGAAGCAATAGCTTCTTCTCTTACAGTAGCAGGCTTAGATACAACAGTAGTTGTGTAAGTTGCATTTTGAGCAGGAATAACTTCTTCTCTTACAGTAGCAGGAGTCTTGACTCTCTTTACCTTAACATCTTTGTATTCAGCAGGAACAACAACTTCTCTTGTAGAAGCAGGAGTCTTAACTACTCTCTTCGTGATGTTTTTATAAACAGCAGGAATTACTTCCTCACGAGTAGTAGGAGGTGTCTTTACAACTTTGTGCGTACGAGTACCCATCTTAGCAGGAATAACCACTTCTTTGATACAGTTAGAGTTAGGAGTACCGTCTCCGCCGGCACAACCGACATTTACACGCTTGGTAATTGTTCTGCTTTGAGCAGGTACTTCAACCAAACACCAAACTAAACAATCGTCAGGATCTTCAGACAAACACTGCTTGTTTCCACGTTTCTTAACCCACTTCGTAGAAGCCGGCTTCACTTCAATAGTTTCAGTTTGAGTCTCATACTTAGGAGTCAATATCTGAATACGCTTAGATTCTGGCTCAATGACATACGTTTCAGTTACTGTTTCGTACTCTCCTGCAACAGGAATGATACGCTTGTACTCAGGCTTCACCATTACTTTTTCAGTAACAGTTTCGTAGGTCGCAGGAATCGTTTCGATACGCTTGTATTCTGGGCGTGTCATCACTCTCTCGGTAGTTGTCTCAAATGTAGCAGGCACAGCAACTAATCTAGTAGATGGAGCTTTTGATACATAAGATACTTTTTCTGTTGAAAATTCAGCAGGTACTGCATAATATCTTGCAGATGCAGCTTTTTTCTGTACAGTTTCTGTAGTTGTTTCGTATGTAGCAGGAACTACTTCATAACGAACATCTTCAGCTTTAGTCATTACTTTCTCTGTTTGAGTCTCATATTGATCTTGAATCAAACATTTGGCATAACAACTGCCTGGTTCTCTTTCAACGGGCATATCGTCTCCAGGACCTGTCTGAGCAAATACTGCTACAGAAAAAAACATAATAACGGCGAGTAAAAAATTAACTCTCTTCATAGTCGGAAGCGTTTAAGTTAAGAATAAAAAATTTGTTTCAAAGTTGGTTTTAATCGGTTTGAAACTTGGCAAAGATAACAATCTTTTACAATTTCGATGGCAAAGTTAAGGTTTTATTTTTGGATAACAAATATAATATTTTTTTATCTGTCTGGTTCCTAGCTCATAATCCGCAAATTCTGACAATGGACTCACACTGTTGTCCTTAAATAAAATGTTGATTTCTTTTAGCGGATTGTAAGAAATGTTGGTTTGTATTCCGCTAAATAGCAATAAATCCAAATTTTCTTTGGTTTGAACTTCTGTTGATTGGGCTAATTTTGCTTTTATTTGGTCGAGATATTTTTTCTGAAAAGATGATTTTTGGTACTCTAATCTGAATAATTTTCTATTTTGTAAGCCCATTGTTAGGTAGCTTAATGCAAAATCTTCGTGTTCTGCAAAGGTTTTTATCGCCATTTGAATGTCACAATCGTCTAATTTAGCAAATAATTCTAACCATTTTGGGTTATGTCGGGCTTTCGCCAAATCGACATCTTCTTCCAATAAACTGCTTAATGCCGGGGAAATATGGAACTTTTCGCCTTTTTGCGCAAGCTCCTTCGCCCGCTTAAAGGCATGGATGAGCATCAACTCCGCAGATAACACCGTTTTATGCAAATAAACTTGCCAGTACATGATGCGCCTTGCGGCTAAAAATTGCTCAATCGAATAAATCCCCTTTTCTTCGATAACTAGCTCATTATCACGGACATCTAGCATTTTTATGATGCGTCCATAGCCAATGCGCCCTTCGATAACTCCCGTAAAATAGCTGTCTCTGTTTAAGTAATCCATCCGATCCATATCCAGTTGGCCGGACACAAGTTGATGTAAGAATTTTTTGGCGTAAGCATCCTTAAAAATCTCTATCGCCAACGACAATTGACCGTCAAATTCTTTATTGAGCCGATCCATAAAGAGCAAAGAAAGGTCTTCATGGCTAAAATCCACGATGGAATGCTCCAAGGTATGGCTTTGTGGCCCATGACCAATATCATGTAATAAAATCGCTATGCCAACGGCTTCTTCTTCGGCAGGAGTGATATCCACCCCTTTGGCCTTCAGTATCCGTATGGCTTTGGTCATCAGATAATAGGCCCCCAGCGCATGCTGAAATCGGTTGTGATTGGCTCCGGGATACACCAAATTGGTCAGTCCTAATTGACGAATCCGTCGCAGTCTCTGAAAGTAGGGGTGATCTACCAAGTCAAAAATAATTCCGTAAGGAACTTCGATAAACCCATAAACAGGGTCATTAAATATTTTTTTTCTACTCATAGTCGAAATATGACACTCATTATGGGCGTTTTGGAACGGCAAAGTTCGTAATTTTGCGCATCATTTTTCCAAAATCGGTGTTTTAAGTGTCGTGGACACATTTATTTTAACATTTTAAGGCGATTTCTTTTTGTGTGCAAGGCATGGAAAGAAGCCATCAAAAATGTGATTTTAACAAGACCACTGACATATACTTTCGTAAATCACTTTAAAATATACCAAATGAGTCTTGCAAAAATCCTTTGGGTCGATGATGAAATTGACCTGCTAAAACCGCATTTTCTTTTCTTACAGGCCAAAGGCTATGAATTAATCGCCGCTTCCAATGGATATGATGCCATCGAAGAACTAGAAGAAAATCCGGATATCGATATTGTTTTTTTGGATGAGTCGATGCCGGGGATGACCGGTTTGGAGACTTTGCCGAAGCTAAAAATGAAAAATCCAACCGTGCCCGTGGTGATGATCACGAAAAATGAAGCGGAAAATGTCATGGAAGATGCCATCGGGGCACAAATCTCAGATTATTTGATTAAGCCCGTCAACCCCAATCAGATTTTGCTTACGCTAAAAAGAATCGTTGAGAAAAATCGGCTCGTCCGGGAAAAAACATCCATGGGTTACCAGCAGGAGTTTCGCAACATCTTCATGCGGATAAATAGTGGATTGAGTTTTGACGAATGGGTGGAAGTCTATAAGGAAATTGTGAGTTGGGAGCTAAAAATAGATGCTTCAAAATCACACAATATGGGCGACATCTTGACCACCCAAAAATCGGAAGCCAACGCTTCTTTTTCGAAGTATATCAAAAAAAATTACATTGATTGGCATCGGGGAACAAAGGAAGATCGCCCTGTCATGTCGCATGACTTGATGCGTGATAAGGTTTTTCCAAATATGAAGGACGGTGTGCCGACCATTATGTTATTGTTGGATAATCTGCGCTATGACCAATGGAAGGTCATCGAACCCATCATTTCCGAAAGGTTTAATGTCATCAATGAAGAAACTTTTTGTAGCATCTTGCCGACCACTACGCAGTATAGCCGAAATGCAATTTTTGCGGGGATGATGCCGGCGGATATTGCTAAGCATCACAAACAGTATTGGAAAAATGACTACGAAGAAGGCGGGAAGAATAACTTTGAAGACAAGTTACTCCAAGCTCAAGTGAAGCGGACGCTCCGAAAAGAGATAAAATTAGATTATATCAAGGTTACTTCCGTAAGAAAAGCCAAACAATTGGTGGAAAATGCCCATAATATCTTGGATAATGATTTGACGGTCATTGTCTATAATTTTATTGACATGTTGTCGCACGCGCGGACAGAAATGGAAGTATTGAAAGAATTGGCCGGAGACGAGAAAGCATATCGCTCCTTGACTCGGTCATGGTTTTTGCATTCTCCGCTTTGGGCTACCTTACAAAAAGTGGCGGATAAGGACTTGCGCTTGATTATTGCGACTGACCATGGCACTATCCGTGTCAAAAAACCTTCCAAAATCATTGGCGACAAAGAAACAACCACCAATTTACGCTACAAATCCGGTCGAAATCTCCGGTACGAAAGTAAAGATGTATTGGCCGTCAAGAAACCGGAAGATGTGGGTTTACCGACCCCTAATATTAGTTCCAGCTATGTTTTTGCCTTGGAAGATTTTTATTTTCTATATCCCAATAATTACACGAAGTTCAATAATTATTTCCGAAATACCTTCCAGCATGGCGGGGTTTCTTTGGAAGAGATGATTTGTCCTATTGTCGTCTTGGATAGTAAAGGGGCGTAGAAGCATGGCATGCGGTAGAGGCAAGGCATGGCATGACGTACAGACAAGGCATGCCTTGTCTGTACGCCATGCATGCATGCCTATATTTTTTCCACTTGTATTTTAGCCTTTAGGTCATTCGGTAATTCTACTTCTTGGCCATCGTTGTCTGTGGTGGTCAGGGAATTGGCAAGCGTCTCTTGTTTGATGAGTTCCCCAAACCGGGTGACGGCATTTTCAATTTTAGGGTCGGGAGAAATTTTAATATTAATGCGATCCTGTACGTCAAAACCTTGGTCTTTGCGAATGTTTTGGACCCTGTTGATTAATTCTCGGGCGAGTCCTTCCGCAAGCAGTTCCTTGTCTAATGTAATATCCATTGCAACGGTTAAGTTGCCATCTGTCGCTACCGTCCATCCTTCAATATCTTCAGGAGAAATCTCAAAATCTTCTAGTGTCAGAAGATATTTTTCGTTGTCAATTGTTAATTCTAACTGGCCTGTTTTTTCAATATTATTGATGGCGTCTTGGTCTAGTTGGTTGATGATCGCTGCCGCTTGCTTCATGTTTTTACCAAGTCTTCTTCCAAGCGTTTTGAAATTGGGCTTTATCTTCTTTTTGATAAATCCGGACGAGTCATACAAGTACTCCAAATTTTTGATATTAGTTTCCGCAAGGATTAAATCCTTGACGGCATCTACCTGCCTTTCAAAGTCTTTGTCAAGGACGGGAATGAGCAGCTTGTTTAGGGGCTGACGCACACGGATTTTCTCCTTTTTGCGCAAGGATAAGGCCAAGGAAGAGATACGTTGTGCATAGTCCATTCTTTGTTCTAACTCTTTGTTAATGAGAGAGTTGTCGGCTATTGGGAAGTCCGTTAAATGAATGGAAATGGGTGATTCTTTTTGGGTGACTTCGTTTAAATTTTGGTATAGCCAATCAGAGAAGAACGGAGAGATGGGTGACATGAGTTTGGCTACCGTATTGAGGCAAGTGTAAAGCGTCTGGTAAGCTGAAATCTTGTCTTGAGAATAGCTGCCTTTCCAAAAGCGTCTCCGCGATAAACGGACAAACCAATTACTTAGATTTTCGGTGACAAAATCTTGAATCTTACGAGCTGCCGCAGTGGCTTCATAATCGGAATAGGACGCATCCACTTCTTTGATTAAACTATTGAGTAATGACAAAATCCATTGGTCGATTTCGGGTCTTTCTGCTAAGGCTATTTCGGCTTCTTGATAACGGAATTTGTCAATATTGGCATAAAGCGCAAAGAACGAATAGGTGTTATAAAGGGTGCCAAAGAATTTTCTCTGAACTTCGACGATATTATTTTCGTCAAATTTTAAATTATCCCAAGGGTTCGCATTATGTGTTAGATACCAACGCAAGGCATCCCCGCCATAAGTACTTAAGGTCTCAAACGGGTCAACGGTATTGCCCAATCTTTTGGACATTTTTACGCCATTCTTGTCTAATACTAATCCATTGGAAACTACCGCCTTGTAGGCAACAGAGTCAAAAACATTTGTGGCAATGGCATGGAGCGAGTAGAACCAGCCACGTGTTTGATCGACTCCTTCGGCGATGAAATCTGCCGGAAATCTGCCTTCAAACAGGTCTTTGTTTTCAAAAGGATAATGCCACTGTGCATAAGGCATGGCTCCGGAGTCAAACCAGACATCAATTAAGTCCGATTCGCGTTTCATGGGCAGCCCCGTTTGGGAAACCAAAATGACTTCATCAATATAGGGTCGGTGTAAATCTTTGGGCATTTTTTGCGAAAGCCCCAGTGCTTTGTTGGCTTTGTCTATCTCCGTTTGCAATTGCGCTAAGGAGCCAATACAAATCTCTTCTTGTAGGGATTTATCGACTTCTTCATCGGTGCGCCAAATAGGGAGCGGTGTGCCCCAGTAGCGGGAACGAGACAGATTCCAATCTTGGATATTTTCCAACCAATTGCCAAAACGCCCTTCGCCGGTGGATTTCGGTTTCCAATTGATGGTTTTGTTCAACTCAATCATGCGGTCTTTGTTGGCGGTTACTTTTACAAACCACGAATCCAATGGATAATACAAGACCGGTTTGTCGGTACGCCAGCAATGTGGGTAGTTGTGCATGTGTTTTTGCACGTTGAAGGCTTTATTTTCCTTTTTTAGTTGGATGGCGATGTCGATGTCCACATTTTGGTAATTGGGGTCGTCCTTGTAGTCTTTGACATAGCGTCCGGCATAATCAGTGACTTTATCCACAAATTTGCCTTGTTTGTCCACTAAAGTTAGGGAGCCAAGGCCATTTTGCTTACCCACCATCATGTCATCTGCCCCAAAAGACGGGGCTATGTGGACAATTCCGGTACCGTCTTCGGTGGTCACAAAATTAGCCACAACGACCTTAAAAGCATCGCCAACCGTTCCTAGAAGCTCATCATTTTTTCCCGTAAGGGATGCTATGGAGTCAGGCTGTACATAGGGCATTAATTGCTCATATCGGATGCCTTCCAAGTCTTTTCCTTGGTATTCGGCGACTATTTTATAGGGGGTTTTCTTGTCTTCGGGTTGATAATCATCAAAGGAAAGGTCTGCTTGTTCGGGCTTAAACCACTTATGAAGCAAGGCTTTCGCCAAAATGACATGGACAGGCTGCTTGGTATAAGGATTAAAGGTTTTGACGACGAGATAGTCGATTTTGGGGTGGACGGCAAGGGCGGTATTTGACGGTAACGTCCAAGGGGTCGTTGTCCAAGCCAAAAAATAGAGATTGCCTTCATCGATTCCATCAAATAATGGGGCAGAGTTGTTGTCTTTGATGACTTTGAACTGGGCAACAATTGTGGTGTCTGATACATCTTTGTAGCAACCGGGTTGGTTCAGTTCGTGGGTACTAAGCCCTGTGCCTGCAGCCGGTGAGTAAGGTTGGATGGTAAGCCCTTTGTATAGGAGTTGTTTGTCGTATAATTTTTTGAGCAAATTCCAGACGGATTCGATGTACTCATTCTTGAAAGTAATGTAAGGGTGTTCCAAATCTACCCAATAACCCATTTTTACCGTAAGGTCGTCCCAAACATCTTTGAATTTAAGGACAGTTTCTTTGCATTGTCTATTGTATTCATCGACGGAGATGGATTTTCCGATGTCTTCTTTGGTGATACCGAGTTCTTTTTCGACTTTAAGCTCAACGGGCAGACCGTGGGTATCCCATCCGCCCTTACGGGAAACGCGCTTGCCCTTTAGGGTTTGGAATCGGCAAAAAGTGTCTTTGACGGTCCGACCCATGACGTGGTGGATGCCCGGCATTCCATTAGCCGAAGGAGGCCCTTCGTAAAAGACAAAGGTGTTATTGGGGTCTCTTTGCTCAATACTCTTCTTAAAGACATCGTGGTCTTTCCAGAATTGAAGGATTTCTTTGTCTATGAGTGGTAGGTTTAAACCTTTGGGTACTTTGTACATGAATAATTGCTTTTGGCCGTTTAGTTTGGGTTTGTTAAGCTTTGTTTTTGTGGCAGTTATAACGTTTGCCTTCGGCGAATGGTTCCTGTTGCATAGCCTACGAGGAAATATCTTCGCTAGAATCATCGCTTTACCTGTTTTATCCTTTCTACATGGGCCAAATTGGTTTGCCGGTTATTCTCGACAAATTTGGCAAATCTCTTTGCAAAATTTACCTGCAGCCTAATCTTAGCAAATCAAATCGTCCCATGTATCCACCTAGTTGTTATTTGATAGACTTTCGTAAAAACCGGGGTTTTATACGCAAGTGTATTGTTGGGTAAAAAAGGCACTCATGATGATTCAAAAATAAAGGGTACAAAGGTACAAAATGTTCTTCAAATAAGCATTGTCGCCATGTTTTGGAATTGAATAATTGAATTTAGTAAAAAAAACGAATGTGTAAGTTTATGTAAATGCATAAAGAAGTATATAATGATAATAAAAATTTTTACCTGCAATAAATATGTGTAATGTGTTGATTATTAATTGTTTGTGATTTTTATTTTGGCTCTAATTTATCCCTTATTGAATCCAGATGATAAATGGAGTCGATAAAATACCTAATTTAGGGTATTTAGGTTGGGAGCAATAGGTATATCTTTGTTGCATCGTTTAGATAATAGACGAAGTTCCAAGACCCATGAACATATCGCTCCCTATTTCCCAAGATAGGTCTTGCATAATTTTTGTCTAGTTTGAATAACTAGAAGATATATTTGTCCTAGTGTAACTAGGTTGATGTATTTTCGTTTTTTGATGACCAAAACCGAACTATAAGATGGCAAGGCTTATACTTATATTGCTAGTCAGCGTTTATGGAATTAGTATGCAGGGCCAACTCACTTTGTCTGCATCCAAGCTAATCCAAGATCCAGGAGACGAGTTCTTCGTCGATATAACTGCCGTAGAAGGTTTTGATTCTATTGCCGCACTTCAGTTTGCGATGCATTGGGATTCCAGCGTTATTGAGTTTCAAGATATAGATAATTTTGCTTTACCCACCAATAATATTCAGACACACTTCAGTTATAGTTACTTAGCTAACGGTCTTCTCCCTTTTGTCTGGATCCATCCATCTGCAGAATCAACCACTTTTCCTGATAATACGTCTATTCTCCGCTTTAAGTTCAAGGCGATTGGGCCTGCATCTTCTTCGACACCATTTGAGATTGTAGGAACCCAGACCGCAGATGTGAAGGCATTGGGTGGATATGACTATCATTCGGTGGATTTGACTATAGTTGATGGAGAAGTGAAATTGACTCCGGTGATGTCAGTGGGGGAGATAGCAGAGTTAGAAGAAGCAACCATACGACCCAATCCAAGTTCAGAAGACATCCGTGTAGATGTTTCGTTGAATCAACCCATAGATTTGACATGGATAGTCTATGACTTTTTAGGGAAACCCATCAAACAAGGTCTATTAAAAAAAGCCAACGGCCACCAAATTATTAAAATCGAAAGGGAAATTTTTCCCGAGGCAGGTATATATCTATTTTCTGTAAAGAGCGCCCAAGGAGTGTTTACAAGAAAATTGATTGTGCAGCAATAATTTTTCATCCCAAACCTAACAAGATGTTAAAAAAATTACTTTCTATTTCCTTCATGGTTTTTATTTTCCTTTCGGGAATAAAGAGCCAGACTGTCGTTTTGCATTACAGTCCAATTGATACTTCCGCCGAGGTGGGTAGTGTTGTTAATATTTCAGTTGAAGCAACAGGAATGACTGCAGTTGCTGCGGTTCAATTTGAGTTTCAGTTTGACAGCACTGTTTTAGACTTTCAAGGGCCTAATTTTTTGAATATCAACCCAACCTTTAATACTCCATTCGGGATAGGAACGGATACCACTCCGTCTAATCGGTTGGTATTTCAGTGGGTTGATGTGAGTGATCACAGTTTTAGTGGGAAATTATTTGATATCCCCTTTAAGATACTT
>JANTGI010000002.1 GCA_024762995.1 Saprospiraceae bacterium
ATTTTAATAAAATATATAAATAAAATCATGATTAACTAGGGAAAAACCCTTAGATTTGGGGCGTACTATGTGCTGAGAAAACAAAAAAGTCAAAAAAATTTGATGATTTTACATTTTTAGCAAGGTTTTTGGTATAGATTTTACCCTTGGTGTTTTTTTTTAATATTTGCTTACCCTGAAACAGTAAGCGAGTATCCGCCAAACGAATCAAAAATCGCAAAATATGAAACAGTGTCTCAAATTTTTGACTCTTGCTATACTTATATTTTTAAGTACAGGAGTCAAAGCCCAAAATTGGAAGTCTCACTACCGTCTTGCCGAAAAGAAGGAAAAAGTAGGTGCTTTTTCTGAAGCAGGCTTTCACTATGAAGCGGCTTACCGCCTAAAATCCAAACGAAAACTCGCCTATAAAGCGGCTGAATCTTATTATGCAGTAAAAGATTTTCGCCGTGCAGCCAATATGTATTCTAAGATATTGGATTATGACAAGCACTATCCATTAGTGCGGCTCAAGTATGCCCGTTGCTTAAAACAATCCGGACAATATGACCAAGCCATTCGTGAGTTTGTGTTTTTTATCAGCCATTACAAAGGTGATGATCGGTCGGTATGGGATGCGGTAGTCAATAAGGAAATAGAAGGTTGTGCCTTAGGAATCAGTTATTCTGATGCCGGATCCGGCTTGCTGAAAATAAACCATCTACCGAATACCATCAACACCGGGGCTATTGAAATGGCTCCGATTCCGGTTTCTGACAATACATTGTATTTCACTTCCGTGCAAAATGGAACAGGTACTTTTTTGAGATCCAATAAGGAAGAAAATGAATGGACGCAGGCAACCCCACCAAACATGTTTCCCAAAATCGACGGTCAGCACTATGGAAGTGGTAGTTTGTCATCAGATTATAGACGTTTTTACTTTACAGAATGCCAAAATTCGGACGGATTAAGAGCCAAGTGCCGGATTTTTGTTACCGTTAAACAGAGTGATAGTTGGTCAAAGCCGACTGCCTTGGCGGATTATATTAATTGGCCGGGAAGTACGACAACGCAGCCTTTTGTGACTTCAAAGGATGGCAAAGAATTGTTGTTTTTTGCTAGTAACCGAGAAGGAGGACAAGGAGGTTTAGATATTTGGGTCGCTGAGCGGGAGATTACAAGTAGTTCTTTTGACTTTTCTTTTCCCAAAAACTTGGGGCCATCCATTAATACCTTAGGTGATGAGCAGACTCCGTTTTATGCCACGGATGAAGAAGCTTTGTATTTTAGTTCTAATGGATTGGTGTCTATTGGTGGGCAGGATGTGTTTAAATCTCACGGGGTTGTGGGGCATTTTGCGCAAGCGGAAAACTTGGGGGCTCCAATTAACTCTCCGGCGGATGACATGTATTTTGTAAAATCACAGAGTGGAAATAATGGTTATTTGGTGTCAAATCGAATATTTGGTAATCAAAAAATCAGTACGACAGACGAAGATATTTTTTCTTTTAACTTTAGCCCCAATCAGTATGTGCTGGAAGGTTTATTGTTAGATAATTCGCATCAGGTAGTAAAGAATGCAGAAGTAGCTCTTTACGAAAAAAATGGCAACGGAGAATTGGTTTTCTTGACCGGCAAGACCTCGTTGGATGGGGCCTATAAATTTCCGGTAAGAGTTAATAAAAACTATGTGGTTGAAGTTCAGAAAGATGGTTTTCCTGTCAAGGAAATGAAGGTAAATACTTATAGCCATCAAAAGAATCCGAAATTGGAAGTGGATATTGTCCTTTCGGAATTAGATGAGTATGAAACCATGATGGCTACAACGAATGAGACTCCGACCAATACTATTGGGTCTTCGGTTGCCGCATCGGATGATAAAACGGCTCCTAGATATACCGTGGGGACAACTTATAAAATCCAATTGTCCAATTCTTCGGCAGATGTGGATTTGCATCATACCAAATATGGACGAATTGAGAGTTTGGGTAAGATTGAGAAAAATTATATTTCCGCAAGGGATACTTACTGGATTTTATTGGGAGATTATGCCGGCTATAAAGAAGCGGTACGTAATTTGGCGAAAGTCAAAAATAGAGGATTTGAAGAGGCTTTTATTGTCAAGTATCGTAATGGTGAGCGGGTTGGGATTGGCAAATGATTTAAGCTCCGGCCTGCCTTTGTTTCTACTTGGTTACAACCCATAAACAAGGGGTGTTTTAAACCGCCAAATACGGTCGATAGCAAGTTTTTAACTGCTTGATGGCTTTACGTTTATTGGAAATTCCCTTAGGATGCGGATAAGATAAAATGAAAACTTCAGTTGTGAAAAGATAAAATAAAGAACTCCAATTACTTAAAATAACGACTAAATACAAAATATAAAAAAGTCGGGCATTGCAAATGCTCGGCTTTTTTAGTATCTTAGCCGTACAAAATGTGCCTGTGCCTTATGAAACTATTCCCTCAAGTGAGTTTGTGGTTGTTTTTTGTGATAGCATTATTGGGGTGTAAACCCGATTATAACGAAGCGTTGTCGAATACACTTGTCGTGCGTATTACGGCGGACTTGAAAGGACTTAATCCGGTGCTTTATAGGGCGGGTTCTTCTACTAGGTTGATGAATTTGCTCATCCCGACCATCGTCGATTTTGATCCCAAGACCTTGGCTTTTGCTCCTGTATTAATTGATTCTCTTCCAAAAGAAGTCGTTTTGCCGGGTGAAAATAGCGATAAAGTGGCCTATCGTTTTAGGTTTAGAAAGGAAGCAAAATGGCCGGATGGCAGCTCGATTACCGCCAAAGACTATATATTTTCCCTAAAGGTCGCTTTTAATAGGAAGATTAGAGGCAATTCTTGGACACGGGTTTTGTCTATTATCGATAAGGTCATTACGAATCCTGACGACCCAAAGGAGTGCACCGTAGTCTTGAAAAAAAAATTGGCCAACTCATTGGGATATTTTGCGGGTTTTGAACTGTTGCCGGAGTATCATTACGACCCTAATCACCTGCTGGCAGCATTTCCTTTGGATGACTTTGTGAGTATTGAGCGCTTTGATAAGTTATGGACGGCACATCCGGAAATCACTCAATTTGCCCAACAATTTTCGCAAGAGAAATACATCAGAGAACCAGATGGTGTGGTGGGTGCCGGGCCCTATCGTTTGGCTAAATGGGAGGTCAATGATCAAATTGTCTTGGTGAAAAGAAAGAATTATTGGGCGGATCAATTGTCTCCACCTTCAACATTGCTAGTCGGTTATCCGGACACGATTGTTTATAAAATTGTAGCGGATGAAGTAGCGACAAAATTAAAAATTAAAAATAAGGAATTGGATTTGGTGTCTAATTTAAGTGCATCGGACTTTATTAAATTTAAAAAGGACCCCATCATTCGGGAAAATTATAATTTCTTTACACCGATATCGCAAGAGTTTTATGTGGTTATATTGAATACAAAATCGCCAAAATTAGATAATAACGTACGTATCGCCTTAGCCAAAAGTATTGATGTCAATCAAATATTAGAGGCAACAGTCTCCGGGTTGGGTAAAAGAATAATCAGCCCTTTAAGTCCCAATTCTCCTTATTATCATCATGGACTAGAGCCGATAAAAAAGGATATACAAGCCGCCAAAGAGCTTTTAGCGCAAGCGGGATGGAGGGATAATGATCATGATGGGATATTAGAAAAAGAGATTCATGGTAAGGTTGTCCCATTAGAATTGACGATGGTCGCCGGAGGGACAAGTCCGATAGGCATGTCTTCGGCACCAATCATTAAGGCTGAAGCTGCAAAGGTGGGAATTAAAGTGAATATTTTGGGGACGACAAATTCAGAAATATTGAGTAAGTTGCGAAGCCCAAAATTCGAAATGGCACTTGTTCGTTTTATTACTTCTCCCACGGATTATATGCCTTATGGCTCTTGGCACTCAGATAATGCCGGACTAAAAGGGAAAAATTATTCGAGATATAGCTCCACGGAGATGGATGCCATCATTGATTCTTTGCAAATGTCCCAAAAGCAAGAAGAGAAGAAGAAGGCTTATTTGCGGTTTCAAGAAAATTTATACGAGAATCAACCTGTCATCTTCTTGTTTTCGCCGGATAAAACAATTATCGTACAAAAAAGGTGGGAGCCACTGATTACGCCCATTCGACCTAATTTTTTTGAAAATTCCTTTCGTCTAAAAAAGAATTAGCGATGGCACCTTATATCCTGAAGCGATTATTGTATTTTCTGCCGACCCTGTTGGTTATTTCGATGATTACTTTCGGGCTGAGTAGTTTGGTGCCCGGTGATCCGGTGACTTTACTTATGGGCGAGGAGGTTTCTCCGGACGATACTAGCCCCGATGACTATGCACTCTGGTTGAAAGATTATCGAGCGATGGCAAGCGCATATAATTTGGATAAGCCGAAGTTTTATTGCTCTATTATTCCATCCGTTTATCCGGACACCTTGTACAAAATATTTCCAATGTCAAATCGAAAAAGAGCCAAATCCTTTGTTCATTCATTTGGTTCTTGGGCTTCGGTTAATTCTTATCTACAAGAAGTGGAGCGTATGGAAAGGAAATGGAGAAAGAAGTCTCCTCGCCCTCCAAACTACACGAAGATCAATAGTTTAATGAATCAACTAAACACCACCACAGATAAGGAAGACATTCAAAGAATCCTGCAACTACTAACACAGGAAAATTCTGATTTGGCTATTGATGATTTGAAGAGTAAGTTTGCACAAATGGCTACGGGGAGCAGATTAGGACTTTTGTGGCCTAAATGGGTCTGGCACGGGACTCAAAATCAATACCACCAATGGTTGATTCATCTGTTACACGGAGATTTGGGTATTTCTAATGTAGATAAAAGAAAAGTATCCGCTAAAATCATGTCAGCACTACCGAAGACGCTATTGCTTAATTTTTTTGCGCTTTTAGTCGCTCTGTCTTTTGGGTTTCTTTTGGGAGTATATTTATCGACTCATGAAAATACTTTGATGTTTCGGTTTTTGTTGTCTAAAATCTATGCTGTATTGGCGATTCCATCTTTTTGGTTGGCGACACTATTGGTTGTTTTTTTTACAACAAGTGATTATGGCGCATGGACAAATTTATTTCCATCCGGTGGATTCGGATATTTACCGAAAGGAGCGAGTATATTTCAAAAAATACAGATTCGAGCGAGTCATATAGTTTTGCCGGTACTGAGCATTGCCATTCCTATTATTGGAGTGATTGCTCTCCAGTTACGTCGTAGTCTCGTTGCCGAAATGAAAAAAACATATATCAAGACGGCTATTTTAAAGGGGATTTCTAGACGTAGAGTAATCTGGAAGCATGGTGTACGTAATGCGATATTCCCCATTTTGACGATGTTTAGCAATGTGTTGCCGGGGCTGATTGGTGGGTCGGTAGCCATAGAGTTGATTTTTAATATTTCCGGTATGGGGAGATTGTTGTTGTTTTCCATTTTTAGTAAAGATTGGGCGGTTGTCTTTGGTATTTTGATGTTTTCGGCCATTTTGACCATCATCGGTATGTTGCTATTGGATATCCTATACATGAGGCTAGACCCTAGAATACGACTGACCAAAGAAGAATTTGCCTAATGGAAAAGCCACCAAAAAGGATTAGTTATTGGCGAAAGCTAATTAAAGGTTTACATCGTCGTCGAATTTTTCGGTGGGCAAAGACCTGGTTGCTAATGCTTTTGCTAATGGCTGTTTTTGGGGACTTTATCGCTAACGATATTCCGTTGTTTTGTCGTTATAAGGGGGCGGCCAGATTTCCAATCCTTGAGCAGGTATTGGGGGGCGGCACTATCTTTAATCAAACAACAGACTGGAATAATCCCCAAATTACATCTAAAATTTATCCACCGATACCCTACCGCTTTAATTCGATTGACCCACTTAATAGTCAATTCAAATCCCCTTTCGGTAAACAGAATATCAAATCGTTGAAGTATCGGCACTGGTTGGGTACGGACCAAATTGGTAGGGATGTATTGGCCGGGATGATTAATGGAGCTCGTGTGAGTGTAGAAGTAGGTTTTTTGGGTATAGGGCTGGCAGCGATAATTGGGATTTTACTGGGGAGTTTTAGTGGCTTTTTTGGAAATTATAGGATAAAGTGGTCAATTGGACAATGGGTTATCACGATTGTTTCTTTATTGGCATTGGCTTGGTTAGCGTATGTGTTGCCATTTTATTGGCCGCAAAATGGAGGAGGAATTATTTTTGGTTTAGTCTTACTGTTTATTTTCCTTCAAGTAGGTCTGAGTCGCATAAATTTCAAAACGAAGAAAATACCCGTGCCGGTTGATGGAGCGACGATTCGGTTGGTGGAAGTATTTAATGCGATTCCCAATCTTCTGTTGGTATTGGTGATTAGTGTTCTTTTTCCGCCTTCGTTATTGGTTGTTGCGTTAGTTATCGGGGTGACACATTGGCCGATGATTACCCTATTTGTCCGAGGCGAAATGCTAAAAATCAGGCAGCGAGAATATTTGCTTGCGGCAAAAATGCAAAATATTCCGGAATGGAAGATTTTATGGAGACATGCCTTGCCCAACGCGATTGGGCCGGCCTTGATTGTTATTATGTTGGGTTTGGGGAGTGCGATATTGGCAGAAGCTTTTTTGTCTTTCATTGGTTTGGGTTTGCCACCGGATTTGGTTTCTTGGGGTAAGTTGTTGGCTGCATCACGAGAAAATTTTTCAGCTTGGTGGATGGCGGTTTTCCCCGGTTTGGCTATCTTTTTGACTATTTTTTCGGCTAATCGTATTGGTGAGATTTTGTTAGAGGAAATGAAAGCGGCCTAAAGTAGAGGCAAGGCTTGACTTAACTCTACTTTAGCCCAATAACCACGGGGGATTGGCTACACACCAAAAAATGGTGCCTAGTCTGCCGGAACAAGCAGGTGCATCATACACAAAAATCACTTTTTTTGACTAAAAACAGGGGAACTTAAACACTTTTCCTAAAAGTATGGATACCCAAACCTTTACACTTTGCAAATATGAAAGTCAGATTACACTCCATTATTCTTTTTCTTTTTTTCTGCTGTTGGACACCAACGCTTAAAGCCCAAGACATGAAGCTAATTACCATTTTTGAACAGACAGGTGGTCAAGAAACGCCTACCTATCAGCAAGTCATAGACTATTTTTCTCTTTTAGCGCAAGCATTTCCCGAAATTCACATTCAAGAAATTGGGATGACGGATGCCGGTTTGCCACTCCACTTGGTTACTTGGAATGCCGATGGGCTATTTCATTTTGATGAAATACGAAAAACAAAACGAATTTTGTTGATTAATAATGGCATACATCCGGGAGAGCCGGACGGCATTGATGCCACGATGTTGTTGTTTAGAGATTTGGCACAGGGTAAGATGAAGGTGCCGAAGCATACGGTGTTGGCGACCATTCCGGTTTATAATATTGGCGGATGCTTAAACCGGAATAGTGAGACGAGAGCCAACCAAAATGGTCCCAAAGCCTATGGTTTTAGAGGCAATGCCCGCAATTATGATTTGAATAGAGATTTTGTGAAAGCAGATTCTAAGAATGCAGCGGCTTTCGCCAAAATTTTCCATCTGGTGCAGCCGGATGTATTTGTGGACAATCACGTGAGCAATGGAGCGGATTATCAGTACGTATTGACGCATTTATTTACCCAGCATAATAAATTAGGAGGGGAACTGGGGGAGTTTCTGCACCGCAAGATGATACCGGAGTTGGAAGCTTCTTTGGCGGCCAAGCATTGGGACATTACCCCTTACGTCAATGTCTTTAATCAAAAGCCGGAGTCCGGATTTGAGCAGTTTTTGGATAGTCCGAGATATTCTACGGGTTACGCCACCCTTTGGAATACGCTGGGGATGATGGTCGAAACACACATGTTGAAGCCTTACTCCGAGCGAGTATTGGGTAACTATGAGTTGATGAAGGAGATGATTGATTTTATTGACTTACATGGCGAAGAGATAAGGGTCTTGCGCCGAACTGCTTTCGCAAAAAACAGGACACAAAAGACTTATACTTTGCGCTGGGAAGTGGATGACTCCAAGCAGACTGTTTTTCCCTTCAAAGGATATGAAGCAGATTGGGTGACGAGTGCCGTAACGGGGCAAAAGCGATTAAAATATGATCGCTCCAGACCCTTTGTAAAGGAGGTCGTCTTTCAGAATTATTACAAGCCGGCGTTGACTGTTTCTGTACCCAAGGCCTATATTATTCCGCAAGGTTGGTGGAATATAATCCAAAAAATGAAGGATAATCGGGTGCAAATGAGCCGACTGGAAAACGATAGTTTAATGGAAGTCGAAAGCTATCGTATTGAAGATGTCCAAACCGTAGAAAGACCATTTGAAGGGCATTATTTGCACACGCAGGTAGCCGTTTCCGCTAAAATGGGGAAAGTCCTTTTTCGAAAAGGGGACTATCTGATAGAGACCAATCAACCGGCTTTTAGGTACATCATGGAAGTTTTGGAGCCGCAGGGGCCGGATTCCTTTTTTGCTTGGAATTATTTTGATACGGTGCTTGCGCAAAAAGAACATTTTTCTCCATACATTTTTGAAGACTTTGCGTGGGAATTGCTTCAAAATGATGCTGAGCTAAAATCTGCTTTTGGAGCAAAGAAAGAGCAGGAGAAAGATTTTGCTAATAATTGGTATGCTCAATTAGAATGGATTTTTCAGCATTCTAAGTTTTATGAAAAGGCTCACCGTCTTTATCCGGTATTTCGTGTGCTTTGATTTCTTTTCCGATTAGGTGTGTGATGTAGTAAATTTTGTCTCGCCTTACCAATGAAATTGATGACAATAATCATTCCGCAAGGGAGAAAAAGTAAGCAATTCGCCCATTAATTCCTCCTACATTTGGTTTTAAAATGTAACCATTTGGATTTCCTGTTTTTAGGCAAAACTAAATAGTCACTCTAAAATTTTAACCAATGAGAAAAAGGAAAACATGGGCAGAGCCCTATAAAATTAAGATGGTTGAACCCGTCTTTATGACCACAAAAGCAGAGCGAAAAAAATACATCAAAGAAGCAGGTTACAATACTTTTTTGCTACGTTCTAAAGATGTTTACATTGATTTATTAACGGATAGTGGTACATCAGCGATGAGTGACCGGCAATGGGCCGGATTAATGTTAGGTGACGAAGCCTATGCCGGTAGCCGTAATTTTTACAATTTAGAAGATGCGGTACACAAGTATTACGGATACAAGTATCTCGTACCGACTCACCAAGGACGTGCCGCCGAGCATATTATCTCACAATTGATGATTAAGAAGGGAGACTATATTCCCGGCAATATGTATTTTACGACGACTAGGCTGCACCAAGAATTGGCGGGTGGAACCTTTGTCGATGTGATTGTGGACGAGGCCCATGACCCGGAAAGCACTTTTCCTTTTAAAGGCAATGTGGATTTGGAGAAGCTAAAAACACTTATCAAGAAGAAAGGTGCCGACAAAATTCCTTACATCAGTATAGCGACAACGGTTAATATGGCCGGAGGGCAGCCTATTTCCATGAAAAATTTAAAAGCCGTTAGAAAGCTGACCAAAAAACATGGTATTGCCATTATTCACGACATGACAAGAGTAGCCGAAAATGCCTTTATGATTCAGCAGCACGAAAAAGGATACAAAAAGAAATCAGTTGCCCAGATTGTTAAGGAGATTTGTAGCCTGACAGATGGAGCCACAATGTCTGCCAAAAAGGATGCCTTGGTGAACATAGGAGGCTTTTTAGCATTAAATGACCCCGACATATTTGATAAAGCACGCAATATGGTCGTTGTTTATGAGGGATTGCATACTTATGGCGGAATGGCCGGCAGAGACATGCAAGCCTTAGCGATTGGTATTGGCGAGTCCGTTTCAGATGATCACATTCGCGCCAGAGTGGGGCAGGTGCAGTATTTGGGACAAAAGTTGTTGGATGCGGGTATTCCTATCGTGAAACCAATTGGTACCCACGGAATATTCTTGGATGCGAAGGCTTTTTTGCCCCATTTGTCGCAAGATGAATTTCCGGCTCAGACTTTAGCCGCAGAATTGTATTTGGATTCCGGCATCCGGACTATGGAAAGGGGTGTTGTCTCAGCCGGACGTAATAAAAAAACGGGTAAGCATAATTACCCGAAATTGGAGTTAGTGCGCTTGACCATCCCCCGTCGTGTCTATACGCAGGCACACATGGACTTGATTGCAGAATCCGTGGAATTTGTCTATAAAAATCGTAAAAAAATCAATGGCTTGAAAATGGTTTATGAGCCGGATTATTTGCGCTTCTTCCAAGCTCGATTTGAGAAGTTGTAGCTCCTTCGGCAAAATACGTAAAACGCAGATCGCTTGATCTGCGTTTTATATTTTCCATAAGTGCCTGACAAAAGTAGATACAAGGCATGTCTCGTATCTACTTATCACTAATACCACAGAGAGCGATACCGTTGTATCGTTGTGACGTTATAACGAAGTACCTGTCTGCCTTTCGCTACGGCCTATGCGCTGCGCCAGCAGGCAGGCCAAATTTTTTTTACGCCTTCTCTATTAAATCTAAAAACTCCTGTTCATTCAATATTTCTACGGTGCCTAAGGCTTTTGCTTTTTTTAGTTTAGATCCGGCTTTTTCTCCGGCGACAAGGATGTTTAAATTTTTGGATACGGCGGAGATATTTTTAGCACCTGCTTTTTCTGCAAGGGCTTGGGCTTCTTTTCTCTTCATTTGCATCAAAGTACCGGTAAAAAGAATGGTTTTTCCGGAAAGGGGGCCATCGGTGGGTAATTCAACAGGGAGATCTTCGGCTGTTTGGTGGAGGTTGACCCCGTAGGATTCCAGAGATTTTAGAAGTTCAATGTTTTCAGGTTTTTTAAAAAAGTCGATGATGTTTTCCGCAAGGATAGGGCCAATTTCTTTGATATTCGTATATTGTTCTATGGTCCAATCTTTCAAATCTAATACATATTTGACTTGGGCGGCAATTAATTTGGAGGCTTTGCGTCCTAGGTGGTGGATGCTTAGCCCGTAGAGCAATCTGTGAATAGGGTTGTTTTTGGAAGCAAGAATGGCCTTTTTCAAATTGTCAGCGGAACGTTGTCCAAAGCCTTCTAATTTTTGGATTTTGTCAAAAGGTAAACGATAGATGTCATCAAAATTATGAAGCCAGCCCAAACCATAAAACTTGCGAATTTGGGACTCCCCCATCCCGTCAATGTTCATGGCATTTTTGGAGACGAAATGAATCATTCTTTGGATGATTTGCTCCGGGCAGTGATAGTTTGGACACCGCCAAGCCGCTTCACCTTCTTCTTTGACTAAAGGAGTGTGGCAAGAGGGGCAAACCGTAGGAAAAACAATCGGATGAACGCTCTTGTCCCGTAATTCCGGCAACGATTTGACAATATAAGGAATGACGTCTCCGGCTCTCTCTACAACGATTTGGTCGCCTATACGGATGTCTTTGGAGCGTATAAACTCTTCATTATGTAAAGAGACTGACGAGACTGTCACTCCGGCCAACTCTACCGGCTTTATTTTGGCGACCGGCGTGATTGCGCCTACTTTGCCCACTTGAAAGATGACATCTAGCAAGACGGAAGTAGCTTGTTTGGCTTTGAATTTATAGGCCATAGCCCAGCGGGGGTGATGGGATGTCAGGCCACATTTTTTTTGCAATTCCAGGCTATCGACCTTGATCACCATGCCGTCAATTTCGTAGGGGTACTCTTCTCTTTTTTGCTCGGATTGTTGGCAAAAATCACTCACTTCTTCGATGGTACGACATACTTTGCTTAGGTTATGGGGGACTAAAAAGCCGATTTTGTTTAGATATTGGAGTATCTCGGAATGAAATTCAAACTTGTTGGTGGCATCTTGTCCATTATCGTCTTCGGCGAAGGTCATTTGATAGACAAAGGTATCTAATTTTCTCTGCGCTGCTTCTTTGGGGTCTTTCATGCGCAATCCACCGGCTGCGGCGTTGCGTGGATTGGCAAAAAGGGGCAAGCCTGCCTTGGCTCTCTGCTTATTAATGGTTTCAAAATAATCTTTTCTGATGAGCGCTTCCCCTCGTAACTCTACGCGATGGATTCCCCTTTCGGAAAAATCAGCAAATAATGGGATGGTCGGTATGGTCTTGATATTGGGCGTGATGTCATCTCCTTGGTGCCCGTTGCCGCGAGTGGCTCCCCTGACGAGAATATTATTCTCATAAATTAATGCTACCGAGCTGCCATCAAATTTGGGCTCTACGACATAAGTAATAGGCCCTTCTTCTCCGGTTAGTTTTCTGACCTGCTTTTCAAAATCATTTAGATCTTCAGCATTGTAGCTATTTTCCAGCGAGAGCATCGGCGAAAGATGGGTCACTGTTTGGAAGTCACTGGACAAGTCGGAGCCTACACGTTGAGTGGGAGAGTCCGGTGTAATCAACTCCGGGTGAGCGGCTTCAAGTCTCTCCAAAATCTTATAAAGCCGGTCATAATCATAATCTGAAATAACCGGATCATCTTTTGCATAATATTTCCATTCGTGATAACGCAGCAGCTTGCGCAAAACGGGTAATTGCTCTGTGGTCACTTGATCGGGATGTTGGAGAAAAGCATTTCCCGTCCGGATAAATTCTTTTTGTGTAGATGCGTCGTACATGTAGGCTGAAATTTGGTGCAAGTTAGGGATTTCTGCGAAAGGAAAGTGCTTTACGAGTCAAATTGTCTGACAAGTTGGAATCTACTTGAAAACAGGAGCTCCCAACCCTAACAAATTCTTTTCTTATATCCTTTGGCTTCCGTCGCCAAGGGACACAATCAGAATAAATGTCCATAATTAGGCGAGGTTATTTTGAGATTAGACAAGGCGGGAAGAGCGATGGTAGCAGGGCTACCAGAGCGATGAGCAACGCAGTATAATCACAAAAGAAGCCGTTTAAAATGGACATTTATTTTGGGCGTGTCCCCAAGCAGGATGTCTCTATGGTGTAAGGATGAAGGATCTGTGATTTTTATTCAGTCCCAAGTTTTTGACCAGTGCAAAGATATGCGCGGTTCGTGCTTATTTGTCTTAAGCCGGGGCAATACGGGAGTCGCCCAAATGGGGCCACATCAAGTAGGCGTAGCCCGGCCAAAGTAGAAAAGGACGTCTCCCCCAGGAGTTATCTTGGAAAGACGCCTGTTCTCGGATAATTAAGCCGTCGCTGATGCTGACGCATTGGCGGTTGCTTGGGATGTACCCGTTATCAAAAATTCATTGATGACGACTTGGGCGATGGTACGTGTGATTCCGTTTCTATCTTCAAAGGTATTGTATTTCAATTTTCCTTGGACGGTGACTTGTTGACCTTTTTTGAGTTGTTTGGACATGCGTTCTGCAAGATTGCCCCAAGCGACGATGCGGTGCCACTGGGTTTCCGTTACCCATTCATTATCTTTTTTATAAGACTCGTTAGTGGCTAGAGATACACGGGCAATGGCTTTGTCGCTGTTTAGTTTTTTAAATTCTACATCTTGACCAAGGCGACCGATAAGAAGTACATGATTGCGTAAGTTGTTCATTTTTCAACGATTAAAAAGTTTAAAATGTAAGTGATGCGATTCCCACATCAACTTGTCAGCTTCTTGCCGACGGTGCAAAGATGTAGGTGTGGTCAAGATTTATTCGTGTAATAAACGTTTACTTACGTATGTATGCGTTTGTAAACGTTTGTAAACGGATATATTGCTGAATTTAAATAACTTACAAATATTTATTATTTTAATGTTTTTTTGAAAAATTTGGTGCTTTTTTTATATTTAGTGGATTTTGAATGCGAACTCAAGACCAAAAACTACTTGGTTTCCTCCTTACTTTACTATCTAACCAAAGTTACATCTCCCGAAAAAACGCCTTTTTCTCCATTCAGAAAGGACACTTCAGTGACATAGACAAAGACCGCCGGATCCAGTTTCCGACCCTTAAAAGTACCATCCCAACCTTGGGAGGAGTCATTTGGACGCAAGTCCTTGCCCCAATAAACTAAGTTGCCCCATCTGTCATAAATCTTCAGATAAGGGATGGCATCCACTCCTTTATCCGTAAATATCCGAAATAGGTCATTAGCGCCGTCTCCATTGGGAGAAAAGGCATTCGGTATAAAGACGTTTTTGGTCGCATCCACATAAACTGTTACAGAATCGACATATTGACAACCGTATTGGTCGATTGAGGAGATAAAGTATTCCGTGGTGTGATAAGGGGTAACCGATACAGAAGTACAGTCATCGCAATCCAAATAGATGGCAGGAGTCCAGTGCAAGGAGTCGGCCAAATTAGTCGCGATGTGAATGTGCTCTGAATATCCTAATTTTACTGCGACACTGTCTTCGATGACCTGCAAGTATCCGGTGACGGGATAAAAGCTCAGTATAGTGGTTTCGATAGAATCACAACCATAAACCGTAGATAAATAGCTATCAAAAGTGCCGGCGTTTTCTGTGGTTGTCCCATCCGGAAGTATAAATGGAATGTTGGGACAGGTGGTAATGACTGTCGTATTGGCATAGGATTCTCTTGTGATGACCTCTAGTTGATGCAGACTGTCGCAACCATTGACGGAGGAAAAGGTAACCGAAGCGGTGGTGTCAGAATAGTAATATTGACCTTGCCAAAGCAACGAATCCCCTTCACAAATATATTCGGATTCATTAAAGGTATAACTGGGAAGGGCCTGTACATTAAAGCTGTCCGTATGCACACAAGCATTCGAAAAAGAGTTTACCCAATAAACACCGGGGGAATCGGTTGTGATGGTGGCATCATAGCCTCCTTGATTCCATTCAAAGTAATAATTGTCAGAAGTAACTTTAGCGGCAAGGGTTAGGCTATCCCCATCGCAGATACGGAGCTCTTCGTAGGTGCTTCCGCCAAAAGGATTTTCAACCACGTAGAAGGTGTCAATATAATTACATCCGGCCAGCGAAGTTTTTACCCAATAGGTACCGGGTGTATTGACACCTACGGAAAATTGGGAAGAGCCATTAGACCATTCATAGGATGCGCCGGAAATTCCAAAAGAAGGCAAAAGGTGAACCAAGTTGTCATTACAGGCTTCGATGGAGTCGATATGGGTCTCATTGTTGCCTAGCACGGATACATTCATAAAAGTAGTGTCAACCGTATTGCAGGCACCGGAGCCTGTGGCGATGAGCATGACATTAAAATTGCCTGTTTGATTAAAGGTGTGGGTTGGGTTTTCAAGGGTGCTTGTGGTGTTGTCTCCGAAGTCCCAAATATAGTCTGTTGCGCCAAGGCTTAAATTGAGGAAAGATACATCAAATGGCACACATCCCGAAAAAGAAGGGGATGGCAATCCTTTGGCAATGACAAGTGGTTGCTCGAAGTTGAATTTGATGACACCAAGATTACAGTTATTAGCATTGTTGGATTGGGAGTAAGCGCCCGGACTAGTGGGAAAATCGCTGTTGCCACCGCAACCGGCACAAACCGCTTGGTATATTGTGCCGCTCTTGTCAAAACGGCTGGTTCCACCATCCACATGCTCTCTAGATAGATTGCCGCCAAAGTAGGAAGCATATTCTAAACTTGCTGCATTTTCTTTAAATACAATAAAATAAAAATCACTTCCGTCAGTGGTCGTTTGTATCGCATCAGAGGTGATGGGCATACTATTTATCAGGGAAGACCCATGGTTGGTACCTCCGCCCCATCCGGAGAAATAAATGCGGTTGCAAAGATCGACCATAAAAGCAGATGGAGACAGCTCTCTATCGCCATTCCCATTACCAAAAATAGTGGAAAACCCGGTTTGCTTTAGGTCGTTACTTAATTTGTGAATGAATTGGCTGCTGCCTGCATTGGAATAGACACCGGAAGTAACCGGATACTGTCCATTAGGAGATTGTCCGGTGACATATACGTAGTTGTCGCTATCAAAATCTAAGAAATAGGCGCGATCTTCATTATTAGTACCGAGATAGGATGATGCCAAAATTTTGGTCGCATTCGGATTGATTTTGGTAATATAGCCATCGGAGACACCTCCTTGATAATCCGGATGGATTACACCGGCAGTTGTTGGAAAATCTGTACTTTTGGTATAGCCGCAAGTAAAAATATCTCCATTTTCAGCAACTTTTAAGGAAAATAACCCATCATCATGGCTACCACCAAGGTAAGTACCCCAAATCATAGAACTTAAGTTGAAAGACATTTTTACTAAGCAGCCGTCTTTTTGACCTAAGTTGAAGCTAGGACCGAAAACACCGGGTGTGGTTGGAAAGTCAGTAGAGTAAGTAGTGGTGCCGACATAGATATTGTTATCCTTATCCACAAATACTTCGCCCCGAGCATCATCCCCGTAGTTCATTTCCGTAAAGCTGATAAAATTTAATCCGTCATTATCGGTTCCCCCAACATAAGTGGAGCCAATAATGTCGGAGCCTGATTCATTGAAAACGGTTATCACGATGTCGGAGCCATTCACAAATGCGAGTCCGCTGGATGTGGTGGCAGATACTCCACCATTAAAGGTGGGGTCATAAGCATTTAGCGATACAGGGTAATCATCGGAGCTGGTCGTCCCAAAAAGAACCAATTGCCCAAAGGAATTAGTCATCAAACTATGCGGAATTTCCGTTTTGTCTCCACCTATATAGGTTGAATAGATTAATTGATCCCCGGTAGGAGTAAATTTAGAAAGCGCAATATCCGTTGCATGACCGCCAAAAGTAGTCTGAAAAGCACCGGTAGTCACGGGATAGCCAGGATCGAAAGAAGCGCCGGCTCCGTATAGATTGCCGTAGGCATCATAGGTCGCAGAAAAGCCCCAGTTGTCACTTGAAGAACCTGTATATGAAGCAAAAACCAAAGTCGGGTCAATGGTTACAGGATATTTGGCATCATATCCTTGCGGAAAATCAAACCCTACGACCTGATTGGTGAGTGTAAATCGGCATGGAACGGTAATTTTTTGTCCATTGATTTCTTGAAAGGCATAGGGTTCTTGTTCTATAATTTCATTAACGGAAGTGGAGATATGCAATTTATTTTTACGCAAGTATATATCATCAACACCATCGTATTCAAGTTGGATAGAAGACACATCGGCTCCGGGCTGAAGGATAAAATCGTATTTTAATTGACTGCCGGAACCATAAGTCTGGAAATCAATGCCATCAAAAATATTTTCATAGATAATTTGCTTAAATTCACCGACAAGAGAAGCCCATCTCGAAGGGTCTTTGCCGATAAAGTAATTCCGGTAGCTTTGTTTTGGGCGTGCGCTTCGATAAGTCCTTTTTGCGGAAGCGTCAAGAAAGTTAATGTTATAAGCATGGCATTGGACGGTTTGAAAGGGATTCCAATCGTGGTGATGACCCCGTGACGAAAGATAATCCCCGTCAATCAAGAAAAAAGTCAGGCGAGTATCTTCCAAAAATAAATATCCGACCCCTAGGTCTGCCTTGTAGTTGATATTATCGGCCCATTGACCTTTGTTTTCCACAAACTGAAGCTTGCTTTGCGGACATTTTTCTTGGGCTTGGGCATGGGTAAAAGCCGAAGGAGCAGTGATAAGACCTCCAATAAATAGTACTAAATAGTAAAGTTTGTTCATTTTTAATAGTCTTAAATTGAGTTAATAATAGATACAATGCGGTAAGGCGTGTATTACATTTCTGTAACAATGGATAAGGTAAAGTTAGGGAGGTTTATGGAAAAAATCTCAATATTAACTTTTTTTAACTTTTTTCTTCTCAATACAAGCAGTTGTCTTTGTGGCATGGAGGATTGTGTAATAATGCTTGCGGATAAATTGGTGTTAATAAACAATAAAAACAAATTTTCTACTTTTTACTACAAAGTACTTTTTAATCCATGCTCTGTGGCTCCTTTTTGATGTTAGAAAACAGGACTTTCTAACGTAGGATGATGTGCGCAGAGTAATTACAAAAACAAGTAACTGTTTAGATACCCGCAGGTTTTTGCCATAAACTGCCCTTTTTGCGTCTGTTTTTGCCCAATTTTTCTCACGTAGCCTAGCTACGCATCAAAAAATTGGACTGCAACATACACAAGAATGGCTATTTTCTGCCTAAAAACAGGAGTAGCTAAACAGTTACAAAAACAAAATGAAATGAATTCATCTTTACTTCGCCGCGTTTCGGTCCCTATTTTGGCCGCAATCTTTACCTTTTTATTCTATCGCCAGCAAATTGCCATCAACTTGGTGTTGATAGAAATATTGTTTTTGGGTGTGCTTCATATTTTAGGAGAACTAGATTTAAAGAATAAATTGATGCAAGCGTTGCTTATCGGGACGACCATTTCGGCGATAGCAGTTGTCTTCAATAATTCTAATTTTGCCAAAACAGTCAATATGGTGTCCTATGTCTTACTCATAGGGCTGGTCACAGCTCCGGAATTGCGCTCTTTCTTTAATATTTTTAGGCAGGGTGTTTTTAGTTTGTTTGGTGGGATATGGCTTTATTTTGATCAACTTGGTCAATCGAAAAAGGAGCGGACAACAGGTCGCTTTTTGAGAATACTTTCCCTGCTTGGTTTGCCGATATTGATTGTTATAGGGTTTGTAGGATTGTATGCGGTAGCCAGTCCATATTTTAATCAGTTTCTGGATTCTATTTTTACAGTGATTAACAGGCTGTTCGGTAAGTTCTTGAAGCATATTAATCTGGGTATGCTGCTTTTATATTTTTTAGGTTTCTTCATTGCGGCCTTTAACTTTTTTAGAGTCAAAAAGGAGGCTATCGTCATAGATGATCAGCGATACCCGGACGATTTGCATCGAAAAAAGCAAAAAAACGGTAATGTCAAAATGCTTAGTTTGAAGAAGGAAAATCAGGTGTCAATCCTACTTTTTGGTATGCTTAATATCGTTATTTTTGTGGTTATTGCCCTAGACGTTTACTGGGTTTGGATTAATTTTTCAAAGAATAATTATCATCTCAAGCAATTTGTGCATGGAGGAACCTACTTACTCATCCTGTCGATACTGCTCTCCGTCGGTTTAGTTTTGTACACATTTAGTGCAAATCTTAATTTTTATAAGAACAACCGATTGCTCAAAAATATGGTTTATGTCTGGTTGGTTCAAAATGCTGTTTTGGCGGTAGCTGTTGGTATTCGGAATTATCGTTATATCCAATACTTTGGGATAGCGCACAAGCGTATTGGACTCATTGCTTTTTTATTTTTGACGATTGTCGGCTTGTGGATTGTTTTCACAAAAGTGAAATCAACCAAGACATTTTCTTTTATGGAGCGTCGTTTTTTGTTTGTGGTTTATATTGTTTTTGTTGGGCTTTCCTTGCTAAATTGGGATTCCTTCATCGCCTCCTACAATATTCGTCATTATGAAACGGTCGTGCTTGATCTACCCTATTTACAGACACTCAACAATAAAGCCCTTCCCGCTTTGGATATGTCCCAAAACGAACAAAAAATCTTAGATGCTCAACTAAAATTAGTAGAGGACGATACAAAATTAAAACTCCAGATGAAATACTTTAAAGCTCATTACCTTAGGAAAAAGGCAAGGTTTCTAAAAAAATATCCGCAAAAAAGTGGCTTGTCTTGGAATTGGGCGGATTATCGGGCATATCACCAATTATTGCCCAATAATCCGGAATAATTAGGGCGTGCTATGGCTAGTAATGGTTTCGAACCAATTTTTTGTCACAACACCCTACTTCGCATCAATTTGGTGTCGATGAGTGCTCCGATTTTAGTCCTGTTGAGAAAAAACCTTTTTTAGTAAGTCCGTGCTTCGGCTCGAAGTATTCTTTCTGATATCCAATTCTTTTTTCGCAATGAGTTGGAACATTCCATCTAGGGCTGTTTGGGTGACATATTTGTCTAAATCGGGGTTTGCTTTAGCAGTAAAGGGGATTTTGTTGTAAGCGGTTACCGCAGAATGCCAATACGTTGTCGCATTTACTTCATCCAGTGCTTGCTTAATGATGGGCAAAAACTCCGCGACTAAGGATGCTCTGGTGTGGCTGCTTAAATAATTGGTCGCAGCATCATCTTTGCCCATCAAGATGTCCATGGCATCGCGGAAGCTCATGTTTTTGATGGCTTTAATGAAGATGGGCTTGGCTTTTTGGGCAGCTAATTCGGCGGCTCGATTCATTTTTTCTTCTAAATCATTTTCGACATTAGACCAACCGGGCACCTTCTTTAATTTATTGGTAACTTTTTGAGCATCTTCAGGAATTAGGATTTTGTAGGGGCTTTTGTAGTAACCGTCTTTTTCCGAAAGGAAACCCACCGCTTTACTGACACCTTCGTCTAGCGCTTCCTTGAGTCCCTTGCCTATTTCTTCTTGCGAAAGAGCTGATTTGGGAGTGATTTTGTCCCTTGTTTCCTTTGCCTTTTCCAGTAGTTTGCCAAATTGGGCCTGACTAGACACAGAGACCGTCAAAAAAAGAATAAAAAACAAATACTTTATCATGTTTAGATATTTTGGTTGGATACGAATATACGCGGTGTTCTTGGAAATAGCCAGAGACAAAGAGTGTATTAAGAAATATTTAACTTAAATTTTGATGATATGTCAGCCCAAAATTTAGGCTAGATAGTTGTCAGGAATGCCCATCTGCATGGGAGTTATTTTCCCAAGGGTTCTCCACAGGAGTAACAAAAATAAGCATCATCCCGATGATGATCCGCAGAGCAATTAGGGCAAGATTGCGTGTTAGTAGGGTGTTTTGGGTTTTTGAGATTATGTGTGTATTCTGCGGAGACGATGCCCGTCGGTACGGCTATGATTCCATAACCGAGAATCATGACAATAGAAGCAATTAATTGTCCTGTCCCGGTTTCAGGGGCAATATCGCCATAACCCACCGTCGTCATGGTCACTATAGTCCAATAAACACTCTTAGGAATACTGGTAAATCCATGTTCAGGACCTTCTACCCAATACATGACTGTCCCAAGGACAATAGAAAGGCTAATCACGGCCACCAGGAAAACCAAAATCTTTGCCTTACTTGCTTTGAGAGCGGCGGTCAAATTATGTGACTCACCAATATAAGGTGCCAAATCCAATATCCGGAAAACCCTGACCAGTCGCAGCGCTCGCAAGACGGAAAGATAGGTGGCTCCCACAAAAAAAATCGCTAAATACTTGGGTATCGTCGCCAAAAAATCTATGACACCCCAAAAGCTGAAAATATATTGACTGGGCTTTTTGAGTACTATAATCCTAGCCAAATACTCTGCCGAAAACAATCCGGTAACCACCCATTCAGAGATATTTATCAAGCGGGCATAGCGGGTGTTTAAGCCTTCTACCGTGCCTAACATCAAGGTGATTACTGAAATAACGATGAGCAATAAGATGACAATATCAAAGGCTTTGCCCGCAGGGGTATCCGCTTCAAAGATTATTTCATGCGCTTTCCGTTTCCAATCTCTTTTTGGTCGTTCAGACACCTTTTTTGATTTTAGGTCAATATTACGAGAATTGATGGAGAAAACCAAATCATATGATATTTAAGCCATCAAAAAAGGTGTCTCAAATCATCTAATTGGGTGATGAAAATCAATTCCTTTGGGCTAACTTAAAGGGGAAATGCCCTTATACTTAGGCATTCCAAATTTTGGGATTTAAGAAGCTTTCTTTCGATGGAAATAAGGCTTCTTAATTGTTTAAAAATTTTTAAAACCTACAAAGAATGAAAAAAAACATTGTGATTTTTGAAGCTGAAGGCGGGTCTGACAAAACGCTAAACGGTCACCGAAAAGACACCATGCCTATCCTAAATGCCATCAAGGCCAACGGTTGGGATTGCGAAGTCGTGTATTTTCGTGATGAATGGAAAGATGCTGTTTATGACTATGCCAAGGACAAGTTTGATGCTTACATTAGCAGAATTAATCCGGGTAATTTACCGAATGGGGAAAAGGTTTACTTTGAAACTCTCGAAAGATTGTCTGACGCTGGTCTAATCGGAATGTCCACTCCCGAAGTGATGATTAACTTTGGTGCCAAAGATGCTTTAGTAAAACTATCAAAGACAGATTTAGTACCCGATGATACTTATGCTTATTATGATGTCAAATCATTTAAGGAGACATTTCCTAGAAGTATTTCTTTTGGAGAACGTGTCTTGAAACAAAATCGGGGAAGTACCGGTTCCGGTATCTGGAGAGTACAAATCGAAAAAAGCATCGATTACAAGCCAGGTGATACCCTACCACTGGATACAATGTTAAAATGTACGGAAGCCGTCGATAATCACGTAGAATACAGATCTCTAGGTGATTTTATGGAGTTTTGTGAACAATATATCGTAGGAGACAATGGTATGTTGGTAGATATGCGCTTCATGCCTCGAATCAAAGAAGGCGAAATTAGAATTCTTATGGTCGGTGATAAGCCCATTTTTGTAGTGCACAAAAAGCCGGCTGAAGGAGCAGATGCTTTTTCTGCCACCTTGTTCTCCGGAGCCAAATATACCTATGATAAGCCGGAAGAATGGGCCGAGTTGATTCAAATGTTTGATGAATCTCTCCCCACCATTTCCGCTAAATTGGGAGGCTTCGATGTCCCATTAATTTGGACTGCGGACTTTATGCTGGATTGGAATGAAAACAAAAACGACAAATATGTCTTGGGTGAAATCAATTGCTCTTGCGTCGGTTTTACTAGTCACTTGGATCAAGGCATTCAGGAGTTGATCGCGGATGAAGTTGTAAAAAGAGTAGAAGAAAATGAATTGGCTCACGCCTAAGTTTTATAGGTTTTGGTCGTCAAACTTTTCGTTTAAAGACTGATTTGGCGAACCATTTTATGATGCGAAGCACAAGAAAGACAGGACTATTAGTTCTGTCTTTCTTTTTTTGTACCTTGCGGAAAAAAAAGTAAATGAACTCAATCATTTTTACGAAAGTAGATGGCCTGACCATCCTAAAATTGAATCGCCCCAAAGCTTACAATAGTTTTAATCGGGAGATGGCTCTGACACTTCAAGATGCATTGCTCCAATGTGCAGAAGACGATGACATCCGAGCCGTCCTTTTGACCGGAGAAGGACGTGCCTTTTCAGCAGGCCAAGATTTGAAGGAAGTTGTGGACCCTGACGGACCACCGTTGACTACCATTTTGACGGAGCATTACAATCCCTTGGTTCGACAAATAAGAGCACTTCCTAAGCCTATCGTCGCTGCCGTAAATGGAGTAGCTGCCGGAGCAGGTGCTAATCTGGCATTGGCTTGCGATATTGTCGTGGCCACCAAGTCGGCTTCTTTTATCCAAGCCTTCAGCAAGATTGGTTTGATTCCGGATAGTGGGGGGACTTTCTTTTTACCCCGATTAATTGGGTTGCAAAAAGCAACGGCTTTGATGATGCTTGGGGACAAGGTCTCTGCAGAAGAAGCAGCGCAAATGGGTATGATTTACAAAGTGTTTGATGATGATGACTTCGGGGAGTCCGCTTTACGGCTTGCGCAAAAACTATCTCAAATGCCGACCAAGGGACTCGCTATGACAAAGTACGCCTTAAATCAATCGTTTACCAATTCTCTGGATGCGCAACTTGATTTAGAAGGAGAATTACAGCCCAAAGCCGGTGTCACTGAAGACTATAAAGAAGGGGTAGCCGCTTTTCTTGAAAAAAGAAAACCTATTTTTAAAGGTAAATAAAGGCTTTTTGAACGCTCCGGTTTGGAATAGGTAATTGAGTGATAAAAAAAAGGTGCCCCAAGGGCACCTTTTTAGATTATCGGCCAGTCAGCTGATAATGAATCAAACAGGCAATGAAAGAAAATTATTTCTTTTCAGTCACAGTCGGTTTATTTTTTTTCTTAGGTCTAGACACTCCATAGCTGCCTTTGATGATTTTTCCTTTTTTGGTTCTTCTATCTCCTTTACCCATTTTTTTCGTATTTTGATGTGGAAATCCACATGATGAATGAAATTGAAGCGCAAATCTAAGCTTTTTTTGGGAAAAAATCTGCACACCGATAAAACTGTTTGTAAAACATATTGCACCTTTTTCAAGATTTCGGTCAATTCAAGCTCCATAGGAATGACATCTTTGTAGCCCTTCTTACTGCTTGAAAACAGGGAGTCGTATATAGTTATCTAAAAATTAAAAACCGTACTTTTGCACTCATGGCCAAATCTCCATTTTCCAAAAAATTACTCCGATGGCAGGCAACTTATGACCGCAAAATGCCATGGAAAGACCGAACGGATGCCTACGCCATTTGGCTTTCTGAGATTATTTTGCAGCAAACACGAGTCGAACAGGGCTTGCCTTATTACTTGCGATTTTTAGACACTTTTCCGACCGTTCAGGATTTGGCGCAAGCCGATGAAAAGACCGTGATGAAGCTATGGGAAGGATTAGGTTATTATTCTCGAGCGCGTCATCTACATTTTACGGCCCGATATATAGCGGAAGAGTTGGGCGGGCTATTTCCGGATAACTACAAAGATTTGCTTAAACTGAAAGGGGTGGGCCCTTATACCGCTGCAGCGATTGCATCATTTGCCTATGGGCTGCCCCATGCGGTTGTGGACGGCAATGTCTTTCGGGTATTGGCCCGCTATACGGCTGATTTTACGGATATTAGCTCTACAGTCGGTCGGCAGACATTTACTCAATTGGCCAATCAATTATTAGACCCTGCGCAGGCGGGAGCATTTAATCAAGCTTTAATGGATTTGGGGGCGTTGGTTTGCAAGCCGACCAATCCGACCTGTTCGATTTGTCCGGTTCAAGAAGGGTGTCGGGCGCTTGCGCAAAATATCATTGGAGACCTTCCGGTAAAAAGCAAAAAAATCAAGCGCCAAACACGTTACTTTTACTTTTTTATTTTCCGTAAGGGCAGGCAGACATGGATTCAAAAAAGAGATCAAAAAGACATTTGGCAATCCCTATATGAATTTCCCAAATTGGAATCCAATCGGGCCATCACTCAAAAGGAACTGAAGGCATATTTGTCCACAGTTGCACCCCAATATCTCCTGCAAAAACCGATGCAAGGTCCATTTACCCAGTTATTGACACATCAGAAAATCATCGGGCATTTTTTTGAAGTAAAAGTCACCAAAGCTCCCCGGATTGACCGGCTTCTTCCCATTCATGAAGACCGCCTTGCGGAGTACCCGTTCCCTAAAATGATAAAAAAATACCTGGATACTGCATCGGCTATCGGGTAAAAAACCAATGGTTTGGGGAGGAAATATTCGGATTAAAAGAATAGTCGTCATCGATAAAACCCTTTAAATCTTCAGGGTTTTGGAGTTGATTTTGGATGATGTATCGAGCCATCAAACCTCTTGCTTTTTTTGCGTTGAAGGTGATGAATTTGTATTGCCCGTCCCTTGCTTCCCTAAAATCAATAGTGAGCACAGGGCCATCATGTTTTTTGGTGTCAACGGACTTGAAATACTCTTTGGAAGCGAGATTGATGATGGTTTTGCTTTTCGTTTTTTTTAAGTCTTTGTTGAGGAGTGTTGTTATTTTATCGCCCCAAAAATCATATAAATTTTTGTATCTGTCAAAAGAAAGCTTAGTACCCATCTCCAACCGGTAAGGCTGAATTAAATCCAATGGTCGCAACACACCATACAAGCCCGATAGAATCCGGAGATGCGCTTGCGCAAAAATTAACGCTTCTTCGCTCAAGGAAGCTAAATCCAAACCCTGATACACCGCCCCGTTAAAAGCAAAGCCGGCCGGTTCCGCATTCTTTTTGGAATATTTTTCTTCAAAGTTTTGGTATCGCCCGTAGGTCAGGGCTGCCAGCGAATCACTCAACTTCATTAGTTTTTTTAATTCGGGAAGAGACTTTTGCGCCAGTGTATGTACGATGGTCGCCGTCTCCGCTTTGAATCGAGTTTGGGTCGGTTTTAGGGTGAGCGGCGGAGTCTCTTGAAGAGTTTTGGCGGGAGAAAGTAAAATGAGCATAGATTTTTTTGTATCTAACAGACCCGGCGAGATTTGGTTTTTTAATAGGTTTGCTTTAATCTTATTTGTTCGCTATTTGGGGGTTTTCCAAAGATACTGTGAGTTAGGGCAAGAATCCTTAATTCTGTTAGGATTTAAGAATGACGATATACGAAATAAGATTTTTGAAATGCTGTCGCAGCGACATGAAAAACAAAGGTTTTGTGGGGTTTTAACTTCTTAACCTGCCTGATGCCTAAAAAGCGAAGCGGTAGGCAGGCTCCAAAGGTCACGAACAGCCAAAATCTGTGAAAACCTACCTTCCTTCGGGCAGTAGTCAGGTCTGCGGGAAATTTTTAAGACCAAAACTCTTTCCCTGTAAGTCCAGCTTACCAATCTCTCCGCAAGCCTACCTGATCGGTAGGCAAGCTACGAGCTTAGCAATCTGGCGCCGTCAACTTCTAAACCTACCTGACGCCTAAAAAGCGAAGCGGTAGGCAGGCAGGCTACTAAACTTCTCAGCTACTAAACTTCTCAACTTCTCAACCTGCCTGACGCCTTAAAGCGAAGCGGTAGGCAGGCAGGCTCCTAAACTCCTAAACTCCTAAACTCCTAAACTCCTAAACTCCTAAACTTCTAAACTCCTAAACTCCTAAACTCCTATCTCCAACTCACCACACTCCCACGAGAACGGTCTAACATCTCCTTGGGGACGGATGATTGAATCTCTTGAGCGAGCAGGCGTATAAGTTGTTCTTTGGCATAGTGACGGGAATAGACTAAGCTTACTTCTCGTAGTGGCGTAGATTGGCTAAATTCTTTTATCTGATTGACCTTGGTGATGTCATTAAGTGCTAGTTCGGGTATCAATGTAAAGCCACCTTCTTGATCGACTAGTTTTCGTAAAGTTTCTATGGAGCCACTTTCATAAACCAAACCAGAGATTTCTTGTGCGTCTGTTTGGTAAGCACATAAATTGACCACCTGCGAGCGAAAACAATGTCCCTCGGTCAATAACCAGATATCGGGAGAAGCAATTTCCACCGTCGTAATCTTTTCTTTTTGGACGAAGGGATGCTCTGGATGTGCATAAATGAGCATTTTTTCATAAAATAAGGGTTGCTCCACGATACCGGCTTCTTCCAAAGGAGTCACCAAAATCCCTACATCCACCAAATCTTTTTCTAAATGGTCGATGATTTCCTCGGTCAATAACTCTATGACTTTTATCTGAAGCTTCGGAAACTTCTTGCTAAAATTGCCTATAAATAAGGGCAGCAAATAGGGCGCTAACGTCGGGATAATCGCCACCGTCAAAACACCGCTGACTATGGACTTCTCCTCCTGAATGATCGCTTCAATACGGTTGTATTCTGCCAGGACCAGCCGAGCCTGCGCAATAATCTTTTTACCGATTTCTGTGGGAATTACCGGCTGTTTGCTTCTGTCAAAAATAACAACATCCAGCTCTTCTTCCAATTTTTTGATTTGCATACTTAGCGTGGGTTGAGTGACAAAGCTTTTGGCGGAAGCAGTCACAAAATGACGGTAAGTATCTAAAGCAACAATATAGGAGAGCTGTGCGAGTGAAGCCATTTTTTAGAATTTAACTATCAAACGGATGGAAAGTCATTTGGTTTTTTAGAGCAAATATATACAAACACCTAAATAGTGGCAGCCGGATAAGTTATCCTGCGGCAAGTACTAACGTTCAATTGTGTCGGCAAAGGGAGAAAACTTGGTGACTTTGCTAGAAAAAACGTACTTTTGCGGTCTCAAATTGCTGACGTTGGTTCAGCTTAAATATCTGGATATGAAACTTTCTCTTAGCTGGCTTAAAGAATATATCAACTTAGATCACTTGCCCGTTTCCGAAATTAGTGAAATGCTCACGGATTTGGGGCTCGAAGTGGAAGGCATCGAAGAAGTAGAGACGATTAAAGGCGGGCTCAAAGGTATAGTTATAGGGCAAGTCGTCGAATGTGGACAGCATCCTAATGCAGATTCCCTTTCGGTAACGAAGGTGGATGTAGGACAGGGAGAGTTATTGCCTATCGTGTGTGGTGCGCCTAATGTCGCCAAAGGTCAAAAAGTCGTGGTGGCGACCGTGGGTACGACCTTGTATGGGGAGGATGATAAGCCGTTTTTGATAAAAAAAGCCAAATTGCGTGGCGAGCCTTCTCATGGGATGATTTGTGCGGAAGATGAATTGGGGTTGGGAGATAGCCACGAAGGGATAATGGTCTTGCCTGATGATGTAAAAGTGGGGACGGAAGCGGCCTCCTATTTTGATGTAGAGACTGATATTGTTTTTGAGATTGGCTTGACTCCCAATCGGGCGGATGGTAATTCGCATATTGGCGCAGCCAAGGACTTAGCGACCAAATTGTCCTACGATAGCGGAAAAAAAATATCTGTTGCTTGGCCTGATATTGAGGCTTTTGATGCCTTACAAAACCAGCCTAAGCCTTCTCCAATCTCTGTCGAAATCAAAAATATAGAGGCTTGTCCCAGATATGCCGGATTGTATATCTCAGGGGTGTCCATCACATCTTCGCCGGAGTGGATGCAGCGGAGATTGATTTCGGTAGGTGTTCGCCCGATCAACAATATTGTGGACATCACTAATTTTGTCTTGCATGAGCTTGGTCAGCCCCTTCATGCGTTTGATGCTGATAAGATAGCCGGACACAAAATCATTGTCAATACCTTGGAAAAAGATACTCCGTTTGAAGCATTGGATGAAGTGACCCGAAAACTACGCGCAGAAGATTTAATGATTTGCGATGTCCATGAACAAGGGATTTGTATGGCAGGGGTTTTTGGTGGTGCCAATTCGGGAGTGACAGAAAATACCACCAATATCTTTTTGGAGTCGGCTTATTTTGAGCCGGCTTACATACGGCCTTCTAGCTTTAAACACGACTTGCGGACAGATGCGGCCAAATGCTTTGAGAAAGGCGTGGACATCAATCGGATTATTCCGGCGCTGAAGAGAGCAGCTTTGTTGATTAAAGAATACGGGGGCGGAGACATTAATTTTCAGATAGTCGATGAATATCCAAGAGTAAAACCGGCGGCCATCGTGGATTTGAATTATGATAAGGTCCGGTCGTTGATTGGGGCGAACATCCCCAATTCGGAGATGGACCACATCATGGAAGCGATGGATTTTGTCCTTACGGAAAAAACAGATACAACGGTCAGAGTTCAAGTAACGACGGACAAACCTGATGTGACAAGACCGGCAGACATCGTAGAAGAAATACTTCGTGTGTATAACTACAATAATGTGCCGACTCCGGCCAAAGTTAATGCGTCTCCTGCCTACGGTAAATTTCCCGAGCCTCATTATTTGCAAGAATTGGTGGCCAATTATTTAGCAGATAATGGATTCTTAGAAGCCATGGGATTGTCTATCACTCAATCCAAATATTTTGCGCAAGCCTTGCCTGTCGCAGATGAAGAACTCGTCTATATCAACAATACTTCCAATATGCACCTTGATGTCATGCGGCCTTATATGTTGCCTGCCATGTTGGAAGCTATTGAACGTAGCCAAAATCGGCAGACCACTGACTTAAAATATTTTGAATTTGGTAAGACTTATCGCAAAAAAGAAAAAGGCTATTCTGAACGTAAACATTTAACCCTGACCCTGACGGGAAAAACAAAACCCCAAAACTGGCACGGTGATCAAAAAGAGACCAGTTTTTATACGATTAAAGCCTATGTCGATAATGTTTTGCGCAAGCTGGGAATAGATAGCTTTCGCCAAAATACACCAAAGGATAATTTCTTTGCTTTTGGAACACGCTACGAAAAAGGCCCGATGAAGCTTGTGGAGTTTGGTCGCCTGACCGCAAAGATAACCAAGGCGTTTTCTGTCAAAGGAGAAGTTTACTATGCGGATTTTGATTGGGATGTCCTACTTAAACTGGCCACCAATCGAGTAAAATATAGCGAGCTAAACAAGTTTCCCGGGGTGCGTAGAGATTTAGCCCTGGTTATTGACAAAAAAGTGAAGTTCGGAGATATTGCCCTTCTTGTCAACAAGACACTCAAAGACAAGGTTACAGATATTAATCTTTTTGATGTTTATGAAAATGATGAGCAACTTGGGCCGGATAAAAAATCTTATGCCATTAGCTTGACCATTGAAGATAAAACGAAAACTTTAAAGGACAAGGAAGTTGAAGCCATGATGAATAAAGTCGTCAAGACTTTGCAAAATAAAGTCGGAGCAGTATTGAGGTAGCCCGCTGCCTTCGGAAAGTGAGTAAGTAATTGGGTATATTATAGATTGCATTTTTGACCGGTCTGCCTACAGTAATAGGCAGGCGAGATTAGCTTGTCACATGAAAAAGAAGGCCATTCAATTTAAAGACATCACAAAGCCGTTTAGTCCATGGCAATATTGGATTTTGACTATCTTGTTTCCATTGTTCTTTATGTATTTGTCTTGGGCGAGTGCTTTTCATGATGGGCGCACTTTCTTGAAGGCATTTTCGTGGTATTCCATTGTAGGTATAACCCAGAGCTTGGGGCATGGCTATATCGGCCTTCAATTGAATCGGTGGTTTCCTTGGAAGGAGCGACCAAAGACTCGCTTGCTACTGACGATAGTGGCTCTTGTTGTTTATTCCGTGATTGCCTATGTGCTTGTGGCGACTTTGCTGGCGTTGTTTTGGAATGATATTAGCTTAAAAGAAGCCTTGGATATTGGTTTGCAGGGTGTCTGGGTGGCTGTCAAAATATCCTTTGCGTTTGCGTTTGTTTTTGCATCGATTTCTTTTTTTCTCAATTGGCAGAACTCCGTGGTAAAAGCAGAACGCTTGGAAAAAGAACTCGCCAATTACAGGTATCAGACATTGAAAGAACAGGTTAACCCCCATTTCTTGTTTAATAGTCTCAATGTATTGACAGATTTGGTGCATGAAGATGCAGACCTTGCGGAAAAATATATCCAACAGTTAAGCCGCATTTATCGCTATGTGCTTGATAGTTCCAACCAATCTATGGTACCCCTTGCGCAAGAATTGGAATTTGTCCATTCCTATATCTTCTTGTTGAAGATTCGATTCGGTCAAAAACTAAAGATTAGCTTGGATTTGAACGCTAATACCCACCAATACATCGTGCCGGTTTCTATCCAGATGCTGATTGAAAATGCGGTCAAACACAATCAAATTACCACCGAAAATCCACTAGAGATAAAAGTATTTGAGCGAGCCGGGCACATCGTCGTCCGGAATAATTACCGGCCTAAACGGAATGTCAAGGATGTTTCCGGCAAAGGATTGAATAATTTGCAGCAACAATTTAGGCTTTGGACTGACGAACCTATTGATATCACCCAATCGGAGACTTCATTTACTGTTAGCCTGCCGATAATTGAAGACCCAAACCTAAAACTATGAATGTCCTAATTATTGAAGATGAACCGAGAGCGGCTGCGCGGTTGGTGCGATTGATAAAAAAGATTGCTCCCGAATTTAGTATCGTAGGAATGACGGACTCCATTCAGGCATCCATTGAGCAGCTTAAGCAGCAAGAGAATATCCAACTGATTTTTTCTGATATTGAACTGGGGGACGGAACGAGCTTTGAGATTTTCCGAAAGGTGGAGTCCGATATTCCGATTATTTTTACGACAGCCTATAATCAATACGCCATCGAAGCTTTTAAAGTCAATGGCGTGGATTATTTGCTCAAACCCATTGACGAACAAGATTTGGCGCAAGCTATTCAGAAGTTTAAAAGAAACTTTGGGAGCGCTCCGGTGATGGATATGACGATGATTGCGCAAGCGATAGAAAATTTGCAATCGAAAAAGAGTAAAACCAGATTTTTGGTTAAAGTCGGAGAAAAATTAAAAAGTATTCCATCGATGGAGATTGCGGCCTTTTATAGTATGGCCAAAGGCACTTTTTTATTGACTAAAAACGGTCGAAATTATTCAATTGACCGGCCATTGGATGCTCTGGTGGAAGAGTTAGATGATGCTCATTTCTTTAAAATAAGTCGTAAGCATATTGTTGCATTAGATGCTTTGGATGAGATTTTGGTGCATAGTAATTCAAGATTATTGCTAAAAATTAAGGGCTTAGAAAGCCAAGAAGTGGTTGTCGCAAGAGAAAAAGTCAAACAATTTAAGGCTTGGTTGGGTTAGCTTTCGCTAAAAATTGCTCTTCCTTTTTGTCGTGGGCATGGATATAAAGGCGCACAATCATCGCTGCGGACAGGAAGAAAAATGAGCCGATTTTGTCCGTTTCGACCACATCATTTACAATCAAGAGCGAGCAAATAGCTAAAAATGAGAGTAGGTTCGCCATGATGCGTCGTTTGATGGCGGGCTCTTTCGACAAATGATAGGCGCGCTCCCCCGTCACAATAATTCCCATCATCAACAGTACAAAAAATATCAGACCGGGGAAACCCTGTTCTACGGTAGTCATCAAAAAATAACAGTGTACCCCTGATTTTTCCGGATTGTCGCTGACATAGGTCTTAAACATCCGGAGCGTATAGGGCTGATAGAAGCTATAGAAATTGCCCGGGCCAAAACCCAAATAGGGATGGTCAGAAGCCATCCGAAAAGCGGCAACCCAGCGATAGACCCGCTCCATCACGGAGATGTCTTCCAAGTTGTAGGTGGCTTCAACAAGGTCATCAAATTCTTTATTGGAGATCGTGCGCTCATAGTTTGGGGCGTAATCCAAATAGTGGTTGTCCTGTACAATCCACCGAACTCCAATGGCGCTGACAATAACCGCAATGATTAGCGCATATTTGAGTACATTGAGTCGTACCAGCCAATAAGCCCCTATTAACGCCACCACAGATATATAAGCGGCTCTGGTATAGGAATATTTTATGGCAATGAGAAAAAGGACGATGAGCCCCACCATCAACCACCAATAGGCTGATTTTTTCTTAAAGAAGGCCAAGCTTTCCCAAATGTAGGGCAAAAATAAAGTCAAAATGGAAGCATAAATGACATGATTGGGGTAAAAAGGACCTAAGACCCAGTTGATATTGTCAAAGCTAAAACCAAAGGCACTATGTCGAACCATCACATAGATAACCGTAAGTGTGATGGATGCCAGAGTCGTCAATAGCCAAGTCTTATAAACCTTGTCGCGGTACAATAATTTTCCCGCAAGGAAGTAAAAAGGAATTACGTACCAGACTTTTGCAGCTAGGAACTTGACAGAAAAGGTAAATTGTTCTGAAGTTAATGTGGTAATAAATATCCAAGCTAGATGCACCAATAAAAGTAAACTTACCGGATGCGTGATAAATTTGTAGGACATCTTGCGATAATTACTCAAAAAGTACAGGATGGAAATGCCCGTAAGGAGTAAGGTGATGGGTTCGGAAGGTAAATCCGTGGAACTGCTGCCAATTCTATAATTAAAGGAAAAAGGAATCACAAAAAAAAGCAAATAAAAAAGTATTTTGTAATCTGTGACAGTTACGTAAATACCAAAAATAATTGCAGGAAACAGCGCAAACATCGGGGCGTCAAGCAACACCGCTCCCCAACTTCCAATAAGGATGGAGCCACCCAAAATCCACCAAAATAAAACGGAAGGGTTGGCGACTATTTGCTTGAGATTAGGCACCTTTGATGCGTTTAAGGTCAATTTTCCCAATGTTCTCCATCACTAATACCCCCAAAATGCTAAAGATGAAGGCAGCCAAAGTTGCGGCAATTACTAAGATACTACGTTTGGGGCGTGATTTTATTTTGGGAATCTCTCCTTTTTCCGCAAGGATAATAGTGGGCGCATTGCTAGAGTAAACCGTCTTGATTTGTCTTAGTCTTTCTTTCTCAAAGTCTAATTGTCCGGAAAGTCGTGAGTAGCGATCTTGTAATACTTGAGTAGAGGCCATGCCTTCTCGTAGAAGTTTGATAGAAAAAAGGGCGCTATCGTTTGTGCCGAGGATGGTTTGGAGCTCTTTATCTAATTTGGCGACTCGGGCAGTTAATATTTGTATGGTATCTCTTTGGCCCCGCATGGTTTTAAATTTTTCCAGAGCAGCGCGTGTACCGGCTAATTGGGATTCTGTTTCGGTGGCCATTTGGGAGAGTAGCTCGCCTTGAGAGCCTATGTTGAAGATGTTGTATCGTTTGCGCAAAAGCTGTAAGCTGTCACCGATTACTTTCAACTCTTTTGATTTCTCGGCAATACTTCCTTCGTATAGTTTAATCCTTTGGTATTGGTTGGTTTTAAGAAGGTTGAGTGTTATCTTTCCTATTTGATTTCTTGCTTCATTGGCGATGGTGGCGGCAAACTCCGGATCTTTGTCTTCAAAGGATAGCGAAATAGCATCAAACTTTGTTTTTAGTACGTCCAAGTTTGATCGAAATTTTTTCTCTAATTTAAACTGCCTTTTGGGGGTGTTGGCTTTCATCCTGTAATGGTCGGCTACCCGGAATGAGTCAATGAGAAAATTGACGAGCTCCGAAGATGACGCAATGGTCAATAGTCGGTCATTATCAAAGTCATCTCCATAAAATCTGGTTGCTTTATTGGTGCGACCGAATACTTGATCCGGTTTGTTGACATCCGTACTTGCGGCAAAAAATACTGTCGTGGATTGATAGTAGTTGGATAAGGTCAGAGAGAGTAGGATGCTCCCAATAGCTGCAACGGCGGTGATGCCGACAATTTTTTTTCGCCATTTCCATAATATGGCGATGATGTCGGTCAAGCTATCTTGTGAATTCATTTGTTTTGTTTTAAGCTGCAAAGCTACGGAAGCAAATCGTTTGTACCCAATGACTAACGGTTTTTTAATAATTTTATTAAGCCTTGCGGCGAAAATAGCCCAAGGACCACCGCAAGAATTAGCGTAATGGCGATACTCCCGATAAAAAGAAGAAGCCAATTGGACGACAAGGCAAATAAACCATAGGAGATGAGCCCACTAAGGATGGGAAAGACTAAAATCTGACCAATAGCTCGTCCGGATGGCCGATATAAAGAAGATTGGGCCAAAAGGCGATATTGGTAGAGGGTCACAAACCATTGGGTGATGGCAGCGACAAAGGCGGCTCCAACGGCTCCATGGGTCGGTATAATGAAAGCATTTAGACCCAAATTTAGGAGGACTGCCCAAAAGTACATTTTATTAAGTTGTCGGATTGCTCCTGCAGCCAATAGCAAGACCCCATTAACGCTTGACCACATCAACGCCAGTAAGGCAAGCATCAACAATCCTAATACATTGGCGGAGTAGGCGTCCCCTTCTGTGTATAGCATCTTCATGATAGGTTCGCGAAAAATAATAACAGGAATGGCGGCTGTAACTCCCACCACCCACATCATTTTTATAACTAACTGGGCTAAATCTTCCGTCGGTTCCCGCATTTTGATTTGTCGGACAAACATCGGCAGTAAAAAAGCACTTATCAATAATCCAACCATGGTGCCCGCATCCATCAGTCGAAAAGCGGAGGCATAAATTCCTGTCTCGTGTTCTGAAACTAATTGAGAAAGCATAACACTATCAATTCGACTATAAATCGCCATCAATAAACCTAAAAGGGCATAAGGGCCACTTTCTTTGATAATCACCAACAAAAAGGGTAGATTTAGGCGTATCCGGGGTATCTTAACCTTTCTGTAAAGAAAAAACAGACCGATTAAAGTCGTCAGGAATAAGGATATGAACTGCCCCCAAGCAAACCATTCCATCGTAAAATTTGTCCGGAAGGACGGTGTCCAGAGCAAGGTGCCGATGATGATAATCATTAAGAACTTGTCCAAAACAGAAAAGACGCTGTCCAACCTATAAAATCCTAAGGCAGAGACATTAGAGCGCAAATAGTAGATGAGTGCCACCAAAATTTGGTTTAAACCGATGGCAATCAGCACACTCTTCGATAGGGCCCAATATCCCAAAACCCAACCAAAGAAAAGAAAGATCATCATAAAAATAATACCCAAAATAGCCTTGAAAACCAATATGTTAGGGAGGTATTTGGGAAGTAGTTGACGATGTTGGGCGATGTGCTTATTATTAAAATTTTGAATCCCAAAGTCGTTGATGATTTGAAAAAGGTAGGCAAGGTTTAGGATGGCGAAGTAAGCTCCATAAGCGGCAGGTCCAACTAAGTTTTGGACACCTCTATCAATACCGAAGATAAAAAATACCTTTACTAGTACGTTTAGCCCAATGACTAAAACCACATTGATTAAAAATTCCCTTTTCATATTCGACTGGCAAAGGTCAGGTTAATTCATCAAAAGAACAAATAACGCAACTTTTTAGATGGCGCTATCGCCATTGGGTGCTTGGGTGCGCCATATGAAAAGAGTTGGGTAAAACAGGTGTCGTATTATTATGTAACTCATGGGCTAAATTGGTTCGCCAGTTCTTCTGCGACAAACTTGGCAAATCTCTTTGCAAAATATTCCTGCAGCCTAGTCTTGAAAACCAAATCGTCCCATGTAAAAACCGGAGAGTGTCTAAGTCGTTGCCAAAATAATGATATTGGTCTTTAGGCATACAAAATAATGTGAATTTGTTGTAAAATATTCACATTTTTTTTTATCTTTGTGTAAATCTGTCCAATATTTGGCAGGTAGTCGTAATAAAAAAACTTAAAAATGCTGGGATTTCTAAAAAAATTATTTGGGTCAGGAAAAAATGTGGTCAATAAGGCCGTAGAATCTCTTGACGATGTAAAGGACGCCGTCGTTGATAACGCCGGTGATGCTATTAAAAAGGCTGCTCATGTTGCCGGAGACTTAAAAGACACGGTTGTTGACAAGGCCGGAGATTTAGTTGAAAGTGCAGGTGACATAGCCGGAAAGGTAAAAGATACAGCCGGTGATGCTCTTGAAAATGTCGGAGATATAGCCGGGAAGGTAAAAGATACAGTAGTTGACAAAGCAGGAGATGCGTTTGAAGCAGCAGAAGGTATAACCGGAAAAGTAAAAGATACGGCCGGTCATGTAGTAAGCAATGTAGTAGAAAAAGCGGGCGATGTCGTAGAAGGCGCCGGAGATATAGCCGGGAAGGTAAAAGATACAGTAGTTGACAAAGCGGGAGATGCGTTTGAAGCTGCAGAAGATATAGCCGGGAAGGTAAAAGATACAGTAGTTGACAAAGCGGGAGATGCGTTTGAAGCTGCAGAAGGTATAGCCGGGAAAGTAAAAGATACAGCCGGTCACGTAGTAAGCAATGTAGTAGAAAAAGCGGGCGATGTCGTAGAAGGCGCCGGAGATATAGCCGGGAAGGTGAAAGATACAGCCGGGGATGTGGTCAGTGGTGTAGCCGATAAGGCCGGAAATTTGGCTGAAAAGGCTAAGGATGCCGTTACGGGAAATAAATTGTTTGATGAAGCTAAAGATGCTTTAGGTTCTATCAAGGATAGTGTGTCTGATAAGATTTATGATGCCAAAGATGCGGTGGATGATGTTATCGACGGCAAAGATGCTTAAGAACATTTTGGTCGAGATGTAATCATTTTAAATTTTTGTTATAAAATACCCACATTTTGGCTTTAAAAAGATGGCTTCTTGGTTTTATCTAAATGAGAAAAAAAGCTCTTTCGTCCTTCGAAAGGGCTTTTTTTGTGTATTTTTGGGGGCGTTGGTAATTATTTGATTGGTCCACTTGCTTAGTAAAAAAATCTATTTTTTGCCTAAAAAACAGGGGTACCTAAACAGTTACCATTTTTTTTTACACCTTTGTGGTATGTTAAAAGCAGGAGCAAAAGTTATTTCTTATTTATTTCACCCTTTAATGGTGATGAGTTATGGGTTGATTATGCTGTTGATAATCAATCCTTATATGTTTGGGTTTAGCAGCCCGATGGGAGGGGACAAGCTTATCTTAATCGTTTGGCTGTCATCCTTTTTATTGCCGGCATTTGCGGCGTTGATGATGAAATTTACGGGGTTGATTCCTTCTTTGGAATTGTCGCAAGATAGAATGACACGTATTGGCCCACTGATCGTAACCAGTATTTTTTATTTATGGCTTGCGCGAAATTTTTATCACAATCCATCCATACCACCGATTTTTAGTGCCTATGTAATGGGGGCGACCATTTCATTGCTAATTGCTTTTTTCATCAACTTATTCAAAAAAATAAGCCTGCATGGAGTGGGTATGGGTGGTTGGTTAATGTTGACGATTTTTATGTATAAATATTTTGATTTCGATTCTTTTACCTTGCGGTTAGGGGCAGATGTTTATCAAGTTGGACTCAATTATTGGTTATTTTTGGTTTTGATTTTGTCGGGTATTGTTGGGACGGCAAGATTGATTTTAAAAGCGCATGAGTTGGATGAAGTTTCTATCGGGTTTTTAGTTGGAGTTTTGGGGCAGATTATTGCTTTACGATTGCTTTTTTAGGGAGACAGATAGACTAAATGTTGAGAATTAGACGAGATTTTTTGAGATTAGACTAGGCGAAAAATAAGATGGTGTTCGGTAATCATCAAGATGAGCGTGTGTCAACCATGTGGTGATAAGTCTTGGCTGGGTGAAAGACTAGATGGAAATAGGTCGTAAAGGGGTTTTTTATGTTAAAAATAGGGGTAAGTCTAGATAGTTATTAAAAAATATTGTATCTTGTCCCATCGCATTTCTACTCTCTCTTACTAACAATAAGGCTACAGATCATTAACGATAGTTTGTGATGATGTTGTTCTCTCTATTTTTAATAGATATAGATTTATTTGTGAAGGAGATTTTTCCTTGAGAATAACAAGTGTAATTAATTGGTGACTATCTAGGTAGTTTAAGGTTTTTGTTCAATGTTGCTGTATATTCATAGTTGTATCATATAGCTTAGCTATTTTTTAATTGATAATTATGATATAATACATGCAAAAAAGACATAAATTGTATTTACCTAAGCAGTTATATTATTTTGAATTTAAAATTATAAAAAGATGAAAAAAATTGTGTTAACCTTTTTGGTAAGCTTTCTTATTTCTATTGCCTATACCCAAAATAGTCCTACGAATAGTAATATAAAAGGAGTAGAGTCCATCCGGTATGTTGAAGGCAATTCTTATCCTCGTTATCTCCGGCTTGATGCAATGCACACTATCCGGGTTGGGCATTTTTCTGAGTGGTTAAAAGCTAATTTTAATTTGCCGAAAGGCGTTAGTTTTGAATTGATACGCCGGGAAAAAGATCCGTTAGGTATCACTCATTTGCGATTCCAACAATTATTTAAAGGGGTGCCTGTCATTGGAGGCGTTTATTTAGGTCACGCCCAAAATGGACAAATCTATTCGATGAATGGAGTCCTTTTAGATGTAGGAGAGATGAATACGACTGCTGTATTGTCGAATGCAGAATCAGTCAAAAAAGCCATCGCTTACATACCTTCCGAAAAATATGTTTGGGAAGATGAGCCAAGTGAGCATTCACATGGAGTATATCCTACGGCAGAGTTGATTATAGTGCCGGAAGGCTTAGATTTTCGTCATAGAAAATTGACCTTGGCATATAAGGTGGATGTCTATTCTTTAGAGCCGCTAAAACGTGCATGGGTGTATATTGATGCCCAAACCGGTGATGTAGTGGCTGAAGAAAATAGAATCTGTAAGACGGATATTCAAGGAACAGCGACAACAGGTTATAGTGGGCAGCGTAATATTACTGCGGATTCGCATAATGGGTATTTTCGCCTTAGGGAAACAGGGCGAGGCAATGGCATTGAGACCTATGACTTGAATAATAATTACAATTATAGTTCGGCATCTGATTTTATTGATGATGATAATAATTGGAATAATGTCAATAGCAATTTGGATCAATATGCTACGGATCTCCATTGGGGTATGGAAAGAACTTATGATTATTATTTTAATACCTACGGTAAAAACAGTTTTGATGGTCAAGGGGCCACCATAAAGGGATATCTTCATTATGGTTATGGATATGCAAATGCTTTCTGGAATGGAGAAGTAGTTACTTTTGGGGATGGAGATGGTGGCTCAAGCGGTATAAATACACCGGCTGTAAGTTTAGAAGTCGTAGGGCATGAAATTACTCATGGAGTTACAGAGTTTTCTGCCGGATTGATTTATAGCTCAGAATCGGGAGCGCTGAATGAGTCTTTTAGTGATATTTTTGGGGCAACCATTGATTTTGAAAACCGAACAGGGGCCGGCGCCAATTGGAAGATTGGAGATGAAATATCCAGTGATGGTATTGGATTTCGAAGTATGTCCAATCCTAATTATTTTGACCATCCGGATTGTTATGAAGGGGATTTTTGGGAGAGTTATAATGATGTGCACGTTAATAGTAGTGTTCAGAATTTTTGGTTTTATTTGCTTTCAGATGGTGGTACGGGTGTAAATGAATTTGGGACTAGTTATAGTCTGAGTGGGATAGGCTATTCTGATGCGGCAAAGATTGCTTATCGGACGTTGAATTATTATCTGACTCCGAGCTCTGAATATGCTGATGCGGCTTATTATTCGAGTTTGGCTGCTCAGGATTTATTTGGTGGTTGCTCTTCCGAATTGGCGCAGACCATTGAAGCTTGGCATGCGGTGGGATTGAACCCACCGGTTGATTCTGTTTTGGCGCTCAATTTTTCTGCCAAGCAGTATTATTGCAAACAACCTGCTTTCGTGGAGTTTCATAATTTTTCCTTCGGTTTGGATTCAATTGTTTGGGACTTTGGGGATGGACAGACAAGCTCGGAGTTTAGCCCGATTCATGTCTATAACGATGTGGGCGCGTATTCTGTACAAGCAATTGGATATGGGTGTTCGGGTAGTTCGGATACAATGCTTCTAGTAGATTATATTTTTGTGGATACGGCTTCTACTTTTTGTGATACCACAATCATGAAGCTTTCCGGTAATGAAATGATTACTTCGTGTTCCGGAGTGATTTTGGATCCCGGTGGAAATGATGATTTTACGACTTTTATTTCTTCTACGATGACTATTTCTCCGCCAGGAGCGACCCAAATAACCCTAGATTTTTCGGAGTTTGACTTAGGTACGGGCCCAAATAGTCTCGAAATTTACGATGGGGCTGATGTAATGGCTCAGGCTATTGGATTTTTTAGTGGGAATGGCTTGCCCCTTGGAGGTGTGGTGACATCAAGTCAAGGAGTGATTACCTTACGCTTTGTGTCAGGAGGATATTCGTTGGGGCCGGGATTTGTTGTCAGTTACTTTGCCGATAACGATGGAAGTGAAGTTGTAGCCGGTTTTGATGTTTCGGATTTTAACCCTCCACTTAGTGCGCCGGTCCAATTTACGACCATAGACACCGTTTCTGCTACTGTTCAATGGCTTGTAGATGATACAGAAGCCTTTTTGTCGAAAGACTTGAAGTATCCTTTTTCTTCTCCGGGGAGTCATAAGGTGAAGCAAATTATTTATAATTGTCAGTCATCTGATACCTTGGAACAAGTTATTCAGGTGCAGGGAAAACCTGACTTGGTATCCTACTCACCTACTTCCATTTCGGCAACCATGTTTTCAGGAGATGAAGTAACAAAAGAAATTACTATTGAAAATGGCAGTGCTAATGACCTATGGTATTCGTTTGGGACTAATGGTTACCATATGAACTTTGATACCAGTTTTGTTAATACCTATACTGAATCAGGGGCGGCATCTTTGTTTGTTTTGGAAGATATCGGCGAGTTGGATAGTTTGATTTTGGATGTCACGATTAACGGGGACTTTGATGCCGATGAAGAGTTTGCCAGTGTCTTTGTTGATGATAGTTTAATTGCGGTAATTCAAGATGATAATGTGTCAAATGGGTTGGATATCAAGGTAGAGTACGTCATTACGGGTTCTATTTTAATCACGTTTTTGCTTGATCACCAGCTTGTTGTGCGGATACAGAACTCTATTGAAGTGGATCCCGGACTAGGAGGAAGCGATACCCATGACTTGAAGATAAAGGGTGTTGGAGTTTCATCTGTCAAAACAGTTAATGACCAAGGTGTCGTGTACGGAGTAGGTAGCAATGTAGAGGAAGTAATTCTTTCCGCAGTTGGGCTGTCCGGAGGTATTTACCATTCTAAACTGAATTTAGCTACAGGTGACCCTGATTATGCCAATGTTTTAATTCCGGTTACAATGAATGTTATTGATGCGGCCAAACCGGTTATGTTAAATGCACCCTTGGATTTTGGAGGAGTGTTTGTCGGTAGTAGTCATTCGCTTGCGCTAAAAATTAGAAATGATGGCTCCATTCCTTTTTATGTCTTTGATGCCGTTTCGGACAATAATCATTTTGAGTCTCAGCTTACCTTGTCGGTATTGCCGGGTCAAACAGGAGAGCTGTTAGTTACTTATTTGCCCTTAGTTGTAGGAGGAGAGACCGGCGTAATAACTCTGACCACTAGTACCGGGGAGTTGACATTCAATGTCCTTGGGGCAGGGATAGAACCTCCGGAATTGCAGGTAAATCCGGATACCGTATCATTGACTCTTTTGACCGGCGAAATGGATGATGTGCCGGTTACAATCTCAAATGTGGGAAGTTCTGATTTGTATTACCAAATCCAAAATCCAATTTCTTTAGGATTGGATACCACTGCACAGCGATTTTTCTCACTTAACGGAGATTCAACGATTTTTAGCTTTGTCGTGAATCCTTTTGGGATGGATACTCTTTATTTGGAGGTGACTATCAATGGGGATTATGATGATTTTGATGAATTTGCAAAACTGTATATAGATGGCGAGTTCGTCGCATTAATGGAAGGAAATGTGACGAATGGTACGGACATAATTTCTTCATTTGAGTTTTCAGGGGAACAATTGTCGGATTGGACAGCAGATGGTCAGATAGATGTAAAAATTGTGAATTCTTTTTACGTCAGTCCATCTTATGGTAATGCAAGCCATCAAGTGTATTTGCAAGCAGATGGATTAAACTGGGTGGCGGTTGATAGTCAAAAGGACACCTTGTCTGTCGGTTCGTCTAAGGAATGGATGCTTCATTTTGATGCGACGGATTTGTTTGGAGGAATTTATTATAGGGATGTATCTATTTACTCCAATGACCCTATTCTTCCGGTAGCCAATATTCAGACATGGTTGCATGTTATTGGTCAGCCGATACTATCTGTTGATACACTAGTTGATTTTGGGAAGGTATTTGTCGGCTATTCAGATACCGCAAGTCTAGTGGTTGAAAATACAGGGACGGATACCTTGTTTGTGTCAAATATTGTCTTGGATTTAACAGCATTTGACGTAAGTCAGGGACAGTTAGTGATTCCTCCTGTTTCATCGCAAGAAATAACCATATCGTTTCATCCCACTCAGTCACAAGAGTATTTGGGGCACATAATGATAGAGTCCAATCTTCCGACCCAAATTATAGAAACAAAAGGGATTGGCATGATGCCGCCGGCTATTGATGTCATTCCGGATACCCTATTTGCGCAGTTGTCGTCCGGAGAAATGGAGACACAACAATTGCTAATCCAGAACAACGGTGAATATGACTTAATTAGAGCCGCATTGGTGGTCGGCTCTAGGTTTGAAAGGGAGTCAATGAAAACTTATTCGATATCCGGAGCGAGTACCGTTCATGAATTTGAGAATTTGCCGGATATTGATAGTCTTGAGGTTATTGTGACACTCAACGGTGATTATGACAATTTGTCGGAATATGCCTCGCTATACATTGACAACACATTGATCGGAGCGATTGATGATGGTGATGTGAATAATGGGGTTGATATTGTGGTAAGTTATGTATTTGCCGGAGCTCAATTAGAGAACTGGGTGCTTGACGGGCAGATTACAGTGGAGCTAAAAAATACACCAGATGTGGATTTGGGCTTAGGAGGTACGGATAGTCACAAAGTCAAAATAGTAAGCAATGGAGAAGTATGGCTTTCTTCGTCTCAAACGGATGCGGATACGACTTCTCAAGGAATGATAGATACCATCCCAGTTTATTTTGATGCCACAGGCTTAAATGGGGGGGATTATGTTTCTTCAATAGATATCTTCTGCAATGATCCGGTTCAATCAATGGTAAAGGTTCCTGTATTTTTGCATGTGGAAGGGCAGCCCGGTATCAGTGTTTCCACAAGCATGCTTGATTTTGGAGAGCAATTTGTTAATTCAAATACAGCCAAAGACCTATATATCCAAAATAGCGGGTCTGACACCTTGTTTGTCAATGACATACAGTCCGATAATACATCTTTTGTACCCAATACAACTGCGCTGACCATTCTGCCGGGGGAGACAAAAACGGTGTTGGTTAGTTTTCTTCCAACAACAGATGTCAGTTATTCGGGGCAATTAACCATAAAATCAAATGTCACTGATGAAGTCATTAGTTTGATGGGATTAGGCGTTTTACATCCGGTTATTGCCTATAGTCCCGACACGCTGTTTGCAGAGCTAAAAATGGGTGAAGATACCGTGAAGCCACTGGTCATAAAAAATCTTGCCGGGATAGATTTGCAATATCATGTGCCTTTAGTAGGATGGTACGAAAGCCCCCAAATTAAAAAATTCTTTTATTCGGCAGGGGCCACTACTTCTTATACATTTAAGGATATTAACCCGTTGACCCCCAAAATGCACTTAAAACTAACCATTAATGGAGACTTTGATGGTACACAAGAGTATGCTGAAGTTTATATCGATGGTACTTATTTCGCAAAGATTGAAGATAATAATGTGACAAACGGAGAAGACATTGTCCAGGAATTTATTCTGGAAGGGAGTGATTTGACGAATTGGTTGGCAGATTCGCAGTTGAAGGTTAGTATTGTTAATTCCGACCAAGTGAATACCGGTTATGGGGCTGATTGGCATGTTTATCAAATCTCTTATGTGACCGTAGATTGGCTGTCTGTAGAGGAGGCTTCGGGAAGTATTTCCGCAGGAAATACAGATACAGTACCTGTTCGATTTAGTTCGGGTAATCTTGGCGTAGGAGATTATTTTTCATCTTTCTTAATTGAATCGAATGACGGGCAAAATCCATCTATCGAAGTGCCGGTCCACTTGAGAGTATTAGACCCCGATGGCTGGACAAGTCCATTTAACAGTCCGAAGGTACAAGTTTATCCCAATCCGGTTGCAGATGTCCTGACCATTTCGACGGATGAGAATCTTTCGATAAAATCCATTGATTTAATAGATATGCTTGGTCGGGTGATGTATTCAGATAGTTGGGGCGTACAAGAACACTACAGGGAGATGAAGCTGACGACCTTTCCTGGGGGGAAATATTTCCTTCTATTAACCGATGTGGATGGGCAAAGATACTACAAACCTTTTGTGAAGCAATAGTTGAGGCAACTGTCTTGGTGTCCATAGGTCTTTGCCATAGCGCCTGCCGGTCTGACAGCATAGGCAAGCGCAACATACACAACAACGGTGATGTGCCCACTACGGATGTAGTGGGCACATTCGTTATACATGGGACGATTTGGTTTGCAAGATTAGGCTGCAGGCAAATTTTGAAAGGAGATTTGCCCAATTTGTCGGAGAATGACCGACAAACCAATTTGGCTCATGTAATTAGTAAGGTGCGACCTGCATGGACTGCATTACCATTCATTCATCTGCCCAAAGCCAAGGGCATTAAAACAGCTACTATTTTTCTTTCTAAACTTAAAAAAGTTACCTTTGTTCCTTAGGTTGAATCTGACACTCATACAAAGAGACCCAATGATGAAGAAAATTCTTGACTTCTTGTTTTCCACAAAGCTGATGGCTGTTTTGTTTCTTGTTTTTGCGGCAGCGATGGCTATTGCCACTTTTGTTGAAAACGATTACGGTACGCCGACAGCGCGCAAGTTGATCTATGCGAGTTGGTGGTTTGAGCTGATTATGTTTGTTTTTATGGTCAACTTTGTGGGTAATATCTTTCGATTTCGACTTTATCGACGAGAAAAATGGCCGGTTTTACTCTTTCATTCTGCCTTTATTCTTATTCTTTTAGGAGCTTGGGTGACGCGATATATCTCTTACGAAGGGATCATGCCCATTATGGAAGGTAAGACTTCTAATCGGTTTCTTACCGAAAAAGTGTATGTGTCTGTGGCGGATGAAACCGGTAAAGATTTAATTGTCAAGAAAATACTCTTAGGAAAAAAAGGGAATAATTATTTTAAGGCGAAGAGTGATGATGGGACGGTTACCGTGGAATTTCAGGACTATGTTCCCAATGCCAAACAAGTACTAGAACCCAAAGAAGGTGCAACCAAATACATACATTTAGTAGAACAATCTTCTGGTTCGCGTCATGACCATTTCATTGCGAAAGATTCGGTGATTTTTATCCATGGCGTTCCCATCTCTTACAATGACGATTTGCGACTGCCGGGGATACATTTCTTTGAAGAAAATGGGCAGATGAAAATTAAATCACCGCTCAGCGGAAGTTATATGATTATGGCGACCAGAGCCCAAGGAACTCTGGTTGCAGATAGTGTGCAGGATTTTAATATACGGTCTCTATATTCTTTGGGGGATTTGAGCTTTGTCGTGCCGTCCGGCCCCCAAAATGGAGAGTTGACCTACAAAAGCGATGACCCGAATTACTTCCCTAAAGACCTAGTCTCCATTAATCTGACGGCTAATGGGGAGACCCAAAAAGTCGATGTGACCGGGGGACAATTTATGACTGATGGGGTGACTAAAGCAATCGTCGGCGGTAAAAAATATAAGGTCTCTTACGGTTCTAGGTTTATTGAATTGCCTTTTGCCGTCAAATTGAGAGATTTTCAACTCGATCGTTATCCGGGGTCGAATAGCCCGATGTCGTATGCCAGCGAAGTGACGGTGATTGATACGGTTAATCATAAGCATTTTGACTTTAGGATTTTTATGAATAATATCTTGAATTATCAAGGCTATAAGTTTTTTCAAGCTTCCTACTCTATTACTCCCCAAGGAGAAGAAACACGGCTATCCGTCAATCACGATTCTTTGGGTACTACTTTGACCTATATTGGATATGGATTACTGTATTTGGGCTTGATACTTATTCTTTTTATGCCGGGGACTAGATTTAGTGACTTGCGTAAAAAGTTAAGGCAGCTTCGAGTAAAACAGGCGATACTCCTGCTATTATTTTTGCTGCCTGCCAAGAGCATTTTTGCGCAAGCAACTTCCCATGACAATGATATTAATGTTGATACCTTTTTGCAATCTACCGCTATTCCTGTCGAACATGCCAAAATCTTTGGAAGACTAGTCGTTCAAGATGCCGGTGGGCGAATGAAACCGGTGAATACTTTTTCTTCCGAACTTTTGCGCAAGCTCACCAAACACGATACTTATCATGGGCTGAACTCGGATCAGGTGCTTGCCTCCATGATTTTGAATCCGAGAGTCTGGTATTATGCTCCGGTGATTTTCATGAAAAAAGAAAATAAAAAAGTACGCAAGATTTTGGGTGTGCCCGAAGACGAAAAGTATGCCCGATTGATTGATTTTTTTGATGGTAACGGGGGCTATAAACTCCGTGACTATGTGGAAGAAGCCAGTAAAAAACGGATACCCGGTGCATTTGATGAAAGTGTCATCTTGATTGATCAACGCGTCAATCTCCTGTACGGTGTCTTGGAGCAAGAGCGTGGATTGCGCTTCTTTCCGCTCAAAGATGACCCCAATCATAAGTGGTATTCTGCGATGGATGCGCCCCAAGTATTTCATGGAGACGACTCGGTTTTTGTGAGCAAAATATTTCCACTCTATGCCCAAGTTATGATGGAAGCCAAGAAAACCGGTAATGATTCCTTAGCGATTGACTTGCTTCACGGAATCACAAAGTTTCAAAAATCCTATGGGGCCGCCGTAATGCCGCCGGACAAACAGATTGATTTGGAGATATTGTACAATAAGTATGACATCTTCAAAAAACTGTTTAGCTACTACATGTATATCGGTACGCTTTTGTTTCTCTTTGTTATTTTTCAGCTCTTTAGGGATGGTAAGGTGATACGGTGGTTGATTAAAGGGAGCATGTGGATAATTTTGGTGTTGTTTGCTTTACATACTGCGGGTTTGGGTGTGCGCTGGTACATCAGTGGGCATACCCCTTGGTCCAATGCGTATGAATCTATGATTTATGTAGCTTGGGCTACGATGCTTTTTGGGTTGCTTTTTGGGCGCAAGTCCCCATTGACGATGGGCGCAACGGCTTTTTTGACCTCCATGATGTTGATGATTGCTCACTGGAATTGGATGGATCCGGCGATTGAAAATTTGGTTCCGGTATTGAATTCATATTGGTTGATGATTCATGTATCTATTATTGTGGCGAGTTACGGCCCGTTTGCGTTGAGTATGATTTTGGGAATCGTGGCCTTGTTGTTTATGGTTTTGACCAATAATCAAAATAAGTCGCGCCTTGCGGCAAAAATCAAAGAGATTACCTATATCAATGAAATGTCGATGACCATTGGCTTGGTGATGTTGACCATCGGAAATTTTTTGGGAGGACAATGGGCCAATGAGAGTTGGGGACGTTATTGGGGGTGGGACCCAAAGGAAACATGGGCACTCATTAGTATTATGGTATATGCTTTTATCTTGCATGCTCGTTTAGTACCCGGTTTGCGAGGTCGATTTACCTTTAATCTCCTATCCGTTTTTGGCTTCGCCTCTATCCTAATGACCTTTTTTGGGGTGAATTTCTACCTGGCCGGATTGCATTCTTATGCCAAAGGCGACCCACCACCGACACCGGTTTGGATTTATTACTTTTTGGTTGCTCTCATTGTGTTGTCTGTAGCCGCTTATTTTAATTATAAAAAATATTATCGGAAGCCGGGAGACGAATGAGCCTCCTTGAGACGGGACAAATAGCTATATGATGAGTCAATCAACCTATGAATTATTGCTCCAAAAACCATCTGACGTCCTTAAAGTCGTGCTCTTTGGGCCGGAATCGACAGGAAAGACGACTTTGTCGCGGCAATTGGCCCGACATTATGATACTGTCTGGGTGCGTGAGTTTGCCCGAAACTATCTTCAAGATAAGTGGAATGACGAGCGGAAGACTTGTGAACAAAAGGACTTAATTCCCATTGCCATTGGTCAAATGGCGCTAGAGAATGATTTAGCCCCGAAAGCCAATCGAGTCTTAATCTGTGATACGGATATTTTGGAGACGATGGTTTATTCGGAGACTTATTATGGAGGATTTGTTGAGCCGGTACTTGAAAAGGTCGCGAAAGAAAATCAATATGACCTGTATCTGCTGACTTATATCGATACACCGTGGGAAAAAGATGACTTGCGAGACCGCCCGGATAGACGACAGGAGATGTTTGAAGCTTTTCATGAAGCGTTAGTCAAAAATAATCGCCCCTACATCTTGTTGAAAGGCGACAAACGAACAAGACTGCGAACAGCCACCAAAGCCATTGACGAGTTATTGCGAAAGCAGCCACCTAAGAAATAATGAGTCAAAACCATAAAATATTAATCATCGGGCAAGGATTGGCCGGTACGGTCTTGGCTCACCAACTCCTCCGCAAAAATTTTTCCGTGACGGTCCTGGATAAAGGGCACAAAGGGATTTCTACTTCCTTGGCAGCGGGGGTAATTAATCCGGTGACCGGTCGGCGAATAGTCAAAAGTTGGTTGATTGATGACCTGCTGCCGGTAGCTAAGCGATATTATCAGGAAGTGGGCGCAGAACTGGGCATATCCCTGTGGTATGAGTTGCCCGCTTTAAGATTGTTTACGGATACCGCCATGAGCAATAACTGGGGAATACGTATGCAGAACGAGGGGTATGGGCAGTATTTGGACTATGTGAATCATGCCGATATGTCTCCATTTCCGGTGAAGACTAATTTTGGGGCGGGGGTGATTCGTCATTCTGCAAGGGCTAATATCTCCCTGATGATTACTCGATTTAGGGAAAAGTGGCGAGAAGAAGGGCGATTGATTGAAGCGGCCTTTCGGCAAGAAGATTTGGCGCATGGTCAGGCACATCTCCTGTATCAAGGGGAGTCTTACGACAAAATCATTTTTTGTGAAGGATGGGAAGCCATGAAGAATCCTTTTTTTGTGGATTTGCCGTTTCAAGTGACTAAGGGGGAAGTCCTTATCTTGCGGATTCCCGAAATGCCACAAAAGAATATCATCAAGAAAAAAGTTGCATTAGTTCCTTTGGGTCAGGAGTTGTTTTGGGCTGGGGCAACTAATTACTGGAAATTTGAAGACGTCAAGCCGACCCAAGAAGGTAAATCCTGGCTAAAAACAGAACTGGAGAGTATCCTAGATATTCCTTATGAAGTGGTTGATCATTTAGCGGCCATTCGGCCGACCGTACGACATCGGCGTCCCATCATGGGTTTTCCTAGTTATTTGGAAGCCAATAACGTCCACGCTCAGATAGGTCTTTTTAATGGGTTTGGGACTAAAGGGACTTCTCTTGTTCCTTTCTGGGCGGGAAAATTTATTAGTGCTATGCTTGGGGATGCCCCTTTGGATAAGGAGGTGGATGTGAATGGTTTAAAACACTTGAATCCTTGAAGGTATTTCTAATGTTTTTCCTTGATTCTCCCGGCTGTTATTTGTTATCCTGCACTATACTTCCCATCTTCCTAACTTGCTCTTTAAAAGTTATTTTTAGCACTAAGTGAAAACGACTAAACGCATCACCCCAAGGCTGTCGAAATATTAAGTGGAACAAACAACTAAACCGGGAGTATTGCGTTTCGCAGCTAAAGAAAAAACGAAACAGATGGCGCAGGCCTTTATCGAAAGTCCGGTTCTTTTACTTTTTGTGGTAGCCGCCATCGGTTACTGGTTGGGGACTATACGCATCAAAGGGTTTAGGATGGGCGTGGCTGCCATCTTATTTGTAGGTTTGGCTTTTGGAGGGACAAATGCCCAATATAAAATCCCGGAAGTGATTATTATTTTGGGTTTGACCATCTTTGTGTACAGTATCGGGCTAAAAAGTGGCCCGACTTTTTTTTCTACTTTCCGGCAACGGGGTATTAAGGATATCTACTTTATTGTAGCCATGTTGACGGTCTCTGCGGGTATTACCGTGGGTATTCATTATCTTTTTGGGTTTGATGCTGCATCTAGCGGGGGTATTTTTGCTGGTAGTTCGACCAATACACCGGCATTAGCGGGCTTATTAGATGTCATTAGGCATGGGGACTCTTCGAATACGATGCTTTCGCAAAAAGCAGTTATTGGATATTCTTTGTCCTATCCGGTGGCTATTTTTGGGGCTATTTTGGCGATTGTCTTGGCGATTAAAGTGCTGAAGATTGATTTTCGGAAGGAAGAAGAAGAAGTGAAAAATGAGTTTCCGGTCAAGCAAGAAGTCTTGACACGCACCATCGAAGTGACTAATCCGGATCGTACACATATATCTATTCGGGACATAAAACGACTTTATCACTGGAAGGTGGTATTTGGTCGGGTACAGAGAGTGGATGGAGTCATTGAGTTGGTGAATTGGGATTCTAGGTTTCACCTTGGGGACAAAGTCGCTGTTATTGGCAATCGGGATACCGTCGAAGAAGTTGTCCGGTCACTAGGAAAATATGTCCCTGACGGGATTCAATCCAACGGACAATCAGAATATGTCACCAAAAGAATTTTTGTCTCTAACGTGAAAATTGCCGGCGAGCGATTGGCCACTTTGAATTTAAACGAGCGTTTTGCAGCGATTATCACTCGTATCCGCCGAAATGATATAGACTTATTGCCGAATGCGGGGACGACGTTAGAATTGGGTGATCAGGTGCAATTTATTGCTCGGAGACGCGACGTCAATAAGTTATCCGAATTTTTTGGAGATTCATTTGAAGCATTAGGCAAGATTAATTTACTTTCTTTCGGGTTGGGGATGGCCTTGGGATTGCTTTTGGGCATGGTGACTATTGAACTGCCCGGCAGTATATCTTTTAAACTGGGTTTTGCGGGCGGGCCTATCATCGTTGCTTTGATTTTGGGTGCCTTGCGGCGAACCGGACCCATTGTTTGGATTTTGCCCCATAGTGCCAATACTACCCTGCAGCAAATCGGGCTGATTCTTTTATTGTCCGGTATCGGGGTGAATTCCGGGCACACTTTTTTTCAGACTATTGTCAATGGAGAAGGAGCCGGCTTAAAGATGTTGGCTGCTTTGATGATTAGTTTTTTGTCTGCTTTTATCACCTTGATTGTCGGTTATAAATATGTCAAAATTCCTTTTAGTATCTTGGTGGGGATGATGGCCACGCAGCCGGCGATACTTGAGTTTGCTATCGAAAAATCGGAGAATAAACTTCCGGTCATTGGCTATGCCTTTATCTTACCGATTGCTTTGATTATCAAGGTGCTTTATGTGCAGATATTGTACTTGGTGCTTTGACTTGGTACGAACTGCGCCGGACAATCACTAAAGAAGCTACATAAAATGGGTTTTATTTTAAGCGTTTCTCCCCCTAGACTTCTTCCGGACCTTCTCCCACAAAATCGGGGATGTATATGCCTTCATCCAGCAATCCGGCCAATTCATTGTGTACAAATCCACGGACATCTGCAATGTGCTCTTCGGGGTACAGCATGTGTACATTAGGGCCGGCATCCAAAGTAAAAAATACAGGGATTTTGGTCTCTGCACGATATTGACGAATGGCCCGGATGATTGAAATTGTCTGGGGCTCCATCAATAGATAAGATGGGTGGGAAGTCATCATTAAACCATGGAGCGTTAAGGCTTCGTTTTCGGTGATTTCTCCAAATTTTTCTAAATCTCCCGCTTCCAAAGCTTTCAGTAAGGTGCCTAAGCGCTGGTTGGCTTGTGCATAACGGGTGGGCGCATATGGGTTTTCATTCATTAAAGCATGACCGGCACGGCTGGAGACCGCTTTTTCTTTGGCGCTGACAATGAGAATGTCATCATGCAATGTCGTGAAAATCGGGTGGAGACGCTCGGCGACCGATACGGCGTACAGGTCGGAGGAGTTTTCTACAAAGTCGGTTTTGCCCCAGACAGAAGCTCCGGCATAAATCGAGCGAGAAGCACTCCCTGAGCCCAATCGTGCTAAGTGGGAAGCCTTGCGGTCAAAAGCCGTATCATCTCCCAAGGTGCCGAAAAAATGGTCTTCCAAAGAACATAGGCACAGCGCCAACGCACTCATGGACGACGCCGACGAAGCAATACCTGCGGAATGGGGAAAAGAGTTTACTGTTTCGATTTTTAGCGAAAGCTGCTCCAAAAACGGATAGGTCGGAATGAGCTCGGTCAGATAAGCGGCAACCTTGGCGCCAAATGCTTCATTTCTTTGTTCTTCAAACCAAAAATCAAGCTCAATACCGGTCGAAGGGCCTTCCTTTGGCGCGTAGGATAACTTGGTCTCAGTCAGGGCATTCTGCAAGGTAAAACTCAAGGAAGGATTTTGCGGAAGCTGCTGCCCATGCTTACCCCAATACTTGATGATGGCTATATTGGAGGGGCTTTGCCAGTGCACAAAACCCGTTTCCAGCTTTTCTTGGGGGATTATTAACTCTGAAATCATAATTTGTTTAAACTTTTGTAAAATGACGGAGACTCATCCGGATGGTATGGCTCGTTCAAGGTGTGGATCTATATGTTGACTTGCGGAAAAAAGTGAAGCCTATGCCCTTTCGTAAGTTGACCCAAACGGCAGTTTCTTCAAGTCATAGAAATCACCTGCTCTTCCTCAATCAAAGGCGCCAAAGAAAAACGCATATACAATTGCGCCGTGGCTAAGACATCTTTTTCACAATAGGTAGTGATGCGCTCCAAGCCATCTTCTTCGTTCCAATAGGTAATTCCGACTTGGCTGCCATCAATATCATCTTTGGGCGAAGGTATGTCAAAAATCGCAGTTAGCAAATTCAAAGAAGTATAATTTTTGTAGTCACCAAATTTCCAAAGGGTTAAAGTGTCGATAAGATGCTTGGTCTCCCACGGTTTTTTGCCGGCAATATTAAGAATATTGGGTAAGGGCAGTTGATTAATGATGAGTCTCCGGCAGATATACGGAATATCAAACTCTTTGATATTATGGCCGCAAATACCATGTTTATTGGGGTTGTTGTAGTGTTGATTGAGCAATTCGGAAAATTCTTGAAGGAGTTTTTTTTCGTCCTTATAGGCAAACGACTTTAGGCGCAAGCTAGCTTGTAAGGTTTTCTTGTCTCTGGAAATAAAACCGACGGAGATGCAGACAATTTGACCAAATTCTGCAAAAATAGCGGCTCGATTGGTGTAAGTTTGGGCGATTTCTTCTTCTTTCAGTTCTTCGTCATACTTGCGTAAAATACTTTTCGCCTTCTTTTGCCAAAATGGCTTTAATCGGTCAGGTACTTGGTCATACACCGGATATTGGCTCACCGTTTCGATGTCTAAAAAGAGAATGTTGGATAAATCTGTGGCTTGAATCATGTCTAATGTTTTGATAATTAGTTACTTTTGCACAATAATTGCAAAAAGAGAAGCATTTAGTACCAAAATGGGACTGAATCGCTTGTGTTAAGCGCAAATTTAATAAATTGAAACGCCAAAGTTAGGGTATTTCATCTCTTTTTCGTTTCATTAGCAAATCTACATCAAGAAGATGTAGTTCAATATTGAATTTTTTCTTAAAAAACCCAGAATATGAGTTCTACTAATTCACAGAAGAAGACGAATACGAATCTTCTCATTGCCGCCGGGATTGCCATTGTGGCTTTACTAGGTCTGAATGGATATTTGTTGACCACCAAAAATACCATTCAAAGTGATTATACCGCCTTGTCTGAGCAAAGTGCTGAACAAAAAGCCGCTTTTGATGACTTGGAGTTGAATTTTAACGAAGCCAATGCTCAATTGGAAGAAATGCGTACCAATAATGCAGAGCTAAACACATTGATTGACGAGCAAAAAGAAAAATTGGCCGCTCAAAAAAAGAAAATTGCCCGCTTAATCGCTAACGGTAGAAACCTTAAAAAGGCCAAAGCCGAAATCGAAAACATGAATGCTCAATTGGCCCAATATGTCAATGAAATCAACCAGCTAAAAGAGCAAAATGCTCAACTAGTCTCAGCTAATGAAGGATTGACTCAAGACAAAGCCATGTTGACTTCTAAGGTCGAAGAAGCGACCGCCACCAATGAATCTCTAAAAACAGAAAAGTCTGCCTTAGAAACAGAAAAGAAAAAGTTGTCATCAACCAATGATATGCTCAGCAAAAAGGTAACCGCTGCATCTGCCATCAAAGCTTTGGATATTGCGGTGACACCTGTAAAAGTCAGAAAGTCCGGTAAAGAAGTGAAAAAACGTTATGCTAAAAGCATTGATAAGGTGAACGTTTGCTTTAATGCAGATGCTAATCGCGTCACAGACGGTGGAATGGAAACCTTTTATATCAGAATTATCAACCCTATGGGAGAGACGTTGGCCATTGAAAACCTAGGCTCCGGCACAATCACATCCAGTGATACCGGTGATGAAATCCGCTATACTAAGAAAGTAGAAGTCCAATATGACAACCAAGTGCAAAATGATATTTGTGTAGGTTGGAATCCGGGCACCGATTTTATGAAGGGAGTCTATGAAGTCGAAATCTTTAACAAGGGCTATGTGACCGGCCGTACAAGCTTTAAATTAAAGTAAGCCGGTAAATTCGGTACATCCGGTGTAACGGACGGTACCGCTCCTTCTTGGCTTTTCTAGGTTAATGGGGATATCTATTCCTTTTAGGATTGGATTTGTCCCAACCATCGTATCTGAAGAACCTTGCGGAAAACTAGTAAGTAAAGATTTAGTTACTCCAATTTTGATGAAGACAGGCTAGTGTTTTCGATCCTGCCTGAAAATAGAGAGTGGTTGCCTTTGGGCAACCACTTTTTTTTTGTTGCTTACTCTAATGCTGTCGATTGGATGATGATTTGAATTAAAGATGGATGGCTTTTACTTTTGGATGTTTGGGGCAAGGGATGTGTCAGCGGGCAATCGGAGATAATTATGACCGATGTGCTGGGACGAATGGTGGAGGAGATACGTTATACTCCCGGAGTGCGTCTTGATGTGAGCGATTATCCGCAAGGATTGTATTTTTATCGACTGGAAGCGGATGGACGCGTGTTGGATGTGGGACGGGTTTTGGTGGAGTGAGTGTGGGCGTACAGGACAAAAGTTGGTTACTCCGAAGAAAACCAAGTATTTTTTGATTTTTTGTTTTTAATCCCCAACTATCCCCTTTGCGGAAAGGGGACTTATGGCTAAAAAACACTTGGTTTTTGCATCGTCCCAAAACACTTGAGTCTAAAATATGTAGTGATGCCTAGTGTTGTTTTTCAAGTTGTAACTAATTAAAAATCAATGGCATATGATTGCATTATGTATTTTGTGGGCCAAGTTGGGAGAAAATTTTCTCCCAGAGTGAGTGCAGCGCTAATCTAATATTTTTTGGGTTGATTGATTGTCCGAGTGTGCTCCGGAGCCAAAAAGGAAGAATAGGGCGGCAGGAAATATGATATAGGACAGCGGAAGCATCTGGCGTGTTTCGGTAATTATTCCGGTGATCATGTGTGGGATAATAAACAATGGCACAGACCACAAAGCTCGCTGCAAAAAACGGGGTTTTTCACTCATCTTTAAGTAGGCCAACACCCAAAACACATGAAATATCAATATCGGAAATCGTATCATCGAAATATTGGCCGGTAGGTGATACGCACCTCCCAAATGCGGTGCATCCCTAGTCAAATACCGAATATATCCCACTACCGCAAAAGCAGGCGCAATCAACACAAACATCTTTGCGGAGATACGTATTAAATGCTTTAGCTCAAACCGCTCAAATCTATCGAAAAAATAGAGCGCCGGCAAAAACAACATCGTCTCATTATTGACCGCTCCCACCAGTAAGACCAAGGCAAACAGGAAATCTTTCTTCTCCCGAATGGCCCATAAAGCCAGAAGAAAAGTGACCATAAGCAATGAAGCACTTTCTTGCAAGTGATTCCGAAAGGTAAAGGGCATCGTCACAGCCAATAACATCACACTTAAAAAAGATAACTCCCGACTTAGCCACTTGCGGGCAAACAAAAAGAATAACGCAAAAGACAAAAACGTAAACAATCGCCTTTGTAATTCATAAGCTTCAGGAATCGAATAGCCAATAGTCCTGACAAAAAACTCCGGTACATAATACTGAAACAACCGGGACTGCTCATTATTGGTAAACGTAAAATTAAGCAAGGATTGATGATTATGAACCAATGTGCCGTCTGTCCAAGCGGGTGTCATGGCGATTTTTACTTCCGTCAAATGTACTGCCGTAAAGGCAAAAATGATAAAAAACACTAATCGACTGTCTGTTTTTAGCCAATTCCATACTTTATTGAGCATAACTTTATTCTTTTCTGCAAAGGTAATATTTCTCAATGGTTCGGACATTTTTTTAGTGATAAAACACCGATACGCTCAATAAACCGGGGCTTTTTTGAATTTATTGAAAGCGGATATTAGTTCTACTTTAAGACTTTAAATATCAATGGTTCGGTAAAAAAGTACTATCTCCATATCTGGGTTACCAGTAAAGTATTTTGTTTGTTATTCAAACACCACTATCGCCGGATTATTGTGCTTCTGAATCTCGTCAGAAATAGTGGCAAAAATAACGGAATTGCGGTTTTGCCGTTGCCGATAGACCACTAGCTAAAGCACGAACTCCAAGTAGTCACCGTAATATACTCAAACTATTGGTAATGAAGGCGAAACAAAAGCATGGAGTGCCTTTTTGACCACGGTTTTGGGACTTAATATTCGACGTTAGGTTCCAGCGATGCATTCAAAAAAAAACTCTTTCACCATATTGCAGTAGAAAACCCAAAAATTTCCTTTCGAGATTCTTGGGTTTTTGGTTCGTTTTGGGCCAAGCCAAAATGAACAACATGCAATATCGATTTAATTTATGTAACTTAGTCAAAAAACTAACTTGCATTAAAATTAATTTAGAAAACACCTAGATTTATTGGGGTTTATATCCTTTTTACTGTTAATTTACCGAATCATTGATAGGGGACAAACTCCTGATAATCTCGCCTAAATCAAGGCCATTTTCCGGATTGCGTCTCATAAGGAAATGCGCCGGTATCAGGAAGCCTGAAACTTAAGTTTGTAACAAAAAAAACCTATATTTGCCGGTGAAACAAATAGAGCAATGGGCTGGTTAGGACAATTTCGCCGAAAGGGCCAAAAGAAGCCGGGAAAGGAGATTCATGAGTACGACTTCGGTCGCTTTAGTGATGCCTTCAAATCTGCCGAAAAATACCGGTATTGGGAAGAGTCTCTGTTGCTTTTTGATCAGGGTAAGCGGTTTTCTGCTTTTAAACAATTTTTTAAGTATCTGACCAACAAAAAGGGAAAGAATATAAAGGTTTCCCAGCTCCATGGCATCTTGCACTTTGAGTTGATTCAAGGCTCCAAAAAAATAACGGGACTTATTGACCAAAATCTCATTAAGGTGCAGGCCGTTTTGGCGCAGAGCGCTCGGTATGACTCTGCTTTGTTGATAGAGTTGTTGCAAGAAAATTATAATTTGAAGTTTTGTAAATTCGCTCTAGAACCTGTCACGGATAGTGATGATTTTATCTTAAAACTAGTGGCGGATTTGCCGGCAAAATTGACTTCTCCCTATAAGCTTTATCATGTCCTTCGTGAGTTGGCCCTAGTAGCAGATAAGGAGGACGATTTGATGTTTGTTCAGTATCAATTGAAAGGTCCCAATTATGATTATTTAATCCATCCTTTGCCGGAAGAGATAAAGGAGGTTTATTTTCAGTATATTCAAAACGTTTTCCGCAAGGTATTAGAAGTCCGCGACCATCAGGAGATTGATACCGAAGAGTATCCAAGTGCTTTTCGATATTTATTGCTGGCGGCGGTGTATAAGGTGGATTTTCTAGTCAAGCCCGAAGGGTATTTGATGGATCAGTTTGAGCGAATTGATGGCTTGGCTTTTTCGAGTCAGGGTACGAATCCGAATTTGGTTAATCAAGAAATCGTGTCCATCATAGAAGAGATTTTGCAACGAAATCAATCGTTTATAAAGATAGAATTGTATTTGACGGATGCTACTTTTGGATTTAATCCGGTTATACAATCGGCCCAGATACGGGACACCATCTATTCGGAGTTGCCCACGATGGATTGGTATGTGGATCACGGGCATGAGGAATATGCGATTTCCATTGTGGATTTCATAGTGGGATATTTGTTGTTTAACTTTATCGTTCCGCCTCCTTGTAAGGCGCTGTTTCTATTGTATTACCGGATACGGGAGCCACAGTTTTTTAAGGAGTTGGGATACAATGAGCCCGTATTTTTTGATGGAAAACTTGCATCATCAACAATTAAAAAGGAAATCAAAAAGGTCTTGGCCGGATTTTCAGATAGTTTTCCACATGCCGATGCTCCGGTTCAGATGCTGGAGTATGATTCGTTACCGGTTTTTTATAAAAGCTATTTGGAGATGGTTGCAGAAATAAATTTTACACCAAAATAATCAAACGGGCAGATGAAGAAGAATTCCGGCATCACCAATACCATTAATGAAATCCTAGCCAACTTGGGGTATGAGCGTGAGGATTGTTATGTGGCATCAAATTTGTGGGAATTGAGAAGCGGAAGTGCCCATATTTCGATCGCTTATGATGAGGATAGCGGATTCATCTTTGGAGATGCGGCCTTAGGTTCCCTTCCGGAAAACCCTTCCAATGATTTATTAATTTTCTTGCTTTCGCAAAATAATGAGCCGGGTAAAATACGTTTAGCCCTGAAAGGAGAGGTGATTATGCTTAGTTGGACGGCTTACGACAAGTATTTTTCGCAAGAAGCGGCAAGGACTTATATCGAGGAGCATTTGAAAGAAGCAGATAGGTTAGACAATATTTTGGTCGCCAAGTATGGGTGTACATGGTCGAAATAAGACAAAATACCGGGCTATACCTGAATTTTTTACATCCCTGAATAAAAAAATGTTTATCTTAGCACTTTGGAAGGACGGTTGTTTGGATAAATTCAGAATAAATAAAGTTTTAATACCGTTCTCCTATTGGATTACAATCAAAATAAATGTACAAAACACTTCCTATAATACTGTACATTTAATTTGGGCGTATTCCGAAAAGCAACAATATCCCATTTTGAAGTATCTGAACGATTACAAACCGCTCAACTAACAAAAAGATGATGATTACTAAACTAACTCAGAAAATTGGTTTTTTGGTTGTTTTGCTGTCTCTTGCATGGAGTATGCAGGCACAAGACATTCACTTCTCGCAGTTTTATTTGTCCCCACTTAACTTAAATCCTGCCTTGACAGGAGTCATGAATTGTAATGGCCGTGTCAGCGGTAATTATCGAAATCAATGGGGAAGCATCCTGAGAAACAAGGCTTTTTCCACCTTCTCTGTGTCTTACGACCAAAAAATTCCTGTAGGACGTAGTGACTATTTCGGTGCCGGTATTACTCTATGGCGTGATCAGGCCGGTTCGCTGAATTTTGGAACCATGCAGGCCAGATTGTCCGGCTCCTATAGTAAAAAAATGGGCGGATATAGAAAAAAAGCGCACTACTTTGTAGTGGGTGCGGAAGCCGGTTATTCTCAACGTAGTGTGGACTTTCAAAAAGCACAATGGGGTAATCAATATAATGGTAATGCCAGCTTTGACCCAAATCTTCCTTCTTACGAAAATTGGGGAAGAAATCAGTTTGGCTTCTTAGATGCCGGTGCCGGTATTCTTTGGTTTTCGGTATTTGATGAAATGTCTAACTTCCATATCGGTGGTTCTTATCATCACATCAATCGGGCAAATGTGTCCTTTAGTGGTGGAGATGCGGTCCCATTGTATTCTCGAATTTCCGGGCATGTGGGCGGCGAATTTATGCTGTCTGATCGTATTGGTATGGGGCCCAAAGTGGTGGCCTTTTTTCAAGGACCTTCCATGGAGATTAATGGAGGTACCAATCTAAAATTCGTACTTGGTGACAATAAATTTTTCTATCAAGCCGTCCAATTTGGTGCCTGGGTGAGAATCGCTAATAAGTTATACAATGAAAAATTGATGGATGCCCTTATCCTTTCGACGCGATTTGATTACGACCAGTTTTCCTTGGGCTTTAGCTATGATGTCAATACTTCTCAATTGCGTCAAGCTAGTAATTCCAATGGAGCTTTTGAATTTTCTTTGGCATACAAGATTTGTGGTCCGGAAAGACGTGGTGTTTATTGCCCACACTTCTAAAAGATTTTCTTTAGGGAAAGCCCTGTTGCCGGAAGGTGACAGGGCTTTTTTTATGCGGCCCGCTTTCAACCGAACCTGGCCTAAAATATATAATTTTCCAATACTGGACTTGTGAAAAAGCGGCAAGCTTCATTCAATGTTTTGACGGCTTGAAAAACGCACTCAAAAGATTTAAGATTGAAAAATGCAGATATTTAAGAGCTTGCCTGCCTACCGCTTCGCTTGTAAGGAGTCAGGCAGGTTAAGAAGTTAAAATTCCACAAAATCTTTGTTTTGTATGTCGCTGCGGCAGCACTTCAAAAATCTTAATTCGTATATCTTAAATCTTAACTCCCTACTCCATCATTCCAAAAAAGTCCAATTGTTAAGAATGAGCGACACCGTTGTATCGTTACACCGTTGGGCCGAAGTGCCTAAAATTAATTCATCCATTTTACAAGAATCATGTGGTCGCCTAAAAATTGGAAAGACACAATATTTGCAAGCGGATTCAGTTAAAGATTATTGGCTAGGGTCATTCTTCTGATTTTTTGGGATACCAATTCAGAAAAAATACTTCTTTTTTTGTACCTTAGCAAAAAATAAAGACCATGTTTGGAAACAAGAAGAAAAAACAAGAAATACCGCCCAAAAAAATGGGCGGCTCACCCAAAACCGCCGGGCTTAATAGTCTCGTCCAACAAACGAACCTAGAAGGTACGATTCAGGCGGATAGCGACTTTAGGGTGGATGGCACCATTAAAGGAACCTTGAATTGCACCGCCAAGGTGATTATTGGACCGACCGGAGCTGTTGAAGGGAATATTAAATGCCAAAATGCGGTGATTGAAGGTCGATTTTCCGGTGATTTAAGAGTTGCGGAGTCGTTGACCGTTAAAGAAAGTGCTCAACTTTCGGGAGATGTTTATACGGCGACATTGACGGTTCAGCCGGGGGCTGCATTTAATGTTGTTTGCAAAATGACGAAAGGAGCTGCCGGAACGAAGACTGCGACCACCGAGAAAAAGAAAGTGCTAAATGCCTAGATTTAGGTCATGACACAAGTCTTTCTTGCTTTGATTTTAGGTGGATTGCCTAAAAGGGTGGTGGATTGCTCAAAACAGTGCTTGTCTGAATTTTAGGGATAAGCAGCCCAATAACACTTTTTACATCTAAACCACGGACATCAGTGTCGAAAAAAAACAATCTAAGGAGCGGAATAAAGTTTTATGCCAGATACGCCGGCTTAGCCATGGAAATGTTTGGCATCTTATTGGTGGCGGCACTAGCCGGTAGATGGTTAGACCAAAAATTTGAGACTTCGCGGCCATTGATTACGGCATTGTTAGTTTTGTTGGCACTGGTGGGCGTTTTGTTTAAGCTGATAAAAGATTTAGATAAAAAATGAATCATACACCTTTTTTTAAAGGGCTATTGATGACGTCTATCATAGCTTTTGTCATTAGTTACGGGCTGGCTCAATTACCCCAAGAAGTTCCTTTTCAGAAAATTATTTTAGGTTCTTTTGTGTTTTTTGTCGGGTTTACCATTATCGAGTATATCGTCGCTCTAAGGGTGGTTAATCACCCCAACAAGGGCCTTTATGTAGGTATGGTGCAATTGCTTACCGGTCTGAAAATCATATTGACCGTCGCTCTTGTCGTTATTTTCGTGGAAGTGAAAAAACCGGCGACGAATTGGTTTATTCTACCCTTTTTATTAAATTATGTAATTTTTACCGTATTTGAGACTGCTACATTGATGCGTATAGGTAATAAAAAATCCCAAAAAACATCCAAAAAATAAGCGGCTCTATGAGCAAAAAGAAAACGGTTTCTACTCCTGACTTGGATATTCAAAACAACATCTATATCAAGGGGGCAAAGGGTAATAATTTGAAGGAGGTGAGTTTGACCATTCCCAAGGATTATTTAGTGGTGGTGACGGGTGTCTCCGGTTCGGGGAAGTCCACGATTACGATGGATACGCTTTTTGCGGAGGGTCAACGGCGATATGTAGAGAGTTTGTCTTCCTATGCGCGCCAATTTTTGATGCGCATGAAAAAGCCCGAAGTCGATTATATCAAAGGAATTTGTCCGGCCATCGCTATAGAACAAAAAGTGACAACGGGTAATAATCGCTCGACAGTAGGTTCGATGACCGAGATTTATGATTACTTGCGGCTTCTTTATGCACGTATTGGCAAGATTATCTCTCCCATTTCCGGTAAAGAAGTCAAAAGGCATTCGGTCTCCGATATCGTCGATTATGTCAAAACGCTAAAGGAAGGTACCAAAGTGCAGCTTTTTATCGGTTTGCACCAAAAATATGAAGATAGGACACTCCGCAAAGAATTGGAATTGCACATCCAAAAAGGATATACACGCCTGCAATGGAAAGGGAAATTGCACCATATTGAAGACTTTTTGGAGGATAAAAAAATAAAGTTTGATCAGCCGGCTATAGATTTTGCCCGAAAGGGTATGCGAATTTTAATAGATCGATTTGCGGTGGATAATTCGGATGAAGACCACTTAAAGCGAATCGCCGACTCTGCACAAACTGCTTTTTACGAAAGTGAAGGCCATTGTATTGTTGACGTCATCAACCACGGTGAAAAACTTTTTAATAATCGCTTGGAGTTGGATGGTATAGAGTTTCCAACCCCATCTGTTACCCTTTTTAATTACAATAATCCCTTTGGGGCCTGTCCTGTTTGCGAGGGATATGGGCAGGTCATCGGTATTTCGGAGAGTAAAGTATTTCCTGATACGACTTTGTCGGTTTATGAAGGGGCAATCGCTCCTTGGCGAGGGGCGAAGGGCAAAAGGTGGCTGCAAAAGCTTTTGGATAAAGCCGAAAAATTTGACTTCCCGATTCATCGCCCATATCAAGATTTGACTACCCAAGAGCAAGAGTTATTGTGGACGGGAAATAAGCACTTTAAAGGGATAAATGCGTACTTCGATGCACTTAAAACGAAGTTATACAAAATTCAAAACAGAGTGCTTTTGGCTCGTTATCGCGGACGGACAAAATGCCAAGCCTGTGCCGGTTCTCGCTTGCGCAAAGAAGCAACCTATGTGAAGGTCGGTGGAAAATCTATCACAGAATTGGACTTTGTGCCGATTACAGAATTAGTTGATTTTTTCAAGAAATTGAAGTTGTCCGACCACGACCAAAAAATAGCATCGAGACTTCTTTTAGAGATAAATACTCGACTACAGTCGATGATTGATCTGGGTTTGGATTACTTATCTATTGACCGTGTCTCTTCTACCTTGAGTGGCGGGGAGACGCAGCGAATTAATCTCACCCGTACCCTAGGTAATAATCTCACCAGTTCATTGTATATTTTGGATGAACCATCGGTGGGTTTACACCCAAAAGATACCGAAAAATTGGTGGCGGTGCTTAAACGCCTGAGAGATTTGGGCAATACGGTCTTGGTGGTAGAGCACGAAGAAGAAGTGATTAGGCAGGCCGATTATTTGATTGATATGGGGCCCGGGGCCGGTACGCATGGGGGAAAGGTCGTATTTCAAGGTAAATATAAAGATGCGCTGAAGGATGGCGTAAAGGATAGTTTGACGATTGACTACCTGACGGCAAAAAGAAACATTCCTTTGCCCGCTTTTCGGCGAAAGCCCAATAATTTTATTGAAATTAAAGGCGCTTCACAGTTTAATCTTAAAAACATAGACGTAAAAATACCACTTGGGACAATGGCAGTAGTGACCGGTGTGTCCGGTTCGGGAAAAACCACTTTGGTAAAGAAAATTCTTTATCCGGCGTTGCAAGAAGCTTTGGGGACGCATACCAATACGATAATTGGGAGCCACACCTCCCTGCAATTTGATGAGCACTTGCTTAATCAAGTAGAGATGGTCTCTCAAAGCCCCATCGGCAAGTCTTCGCGCTCCAATCCTGCTACTTACGTAAAAGCCTATGATGATATCCGAAAATTAATGGCCAAACAACAGCTTTCTCTCATCAAAGGATTTCAAGCCAAGCACTATTCTTTTAATGTGGATGGGGGCAGGTGTGAAGCCTGTAAGGGAGAAGGAGAGCAGTTGGTCGAGATGCAATTTTTAGCGGATGTTCGCCTGGAGTGCGAAGCCTGCAAAGGCAAACGCTTTAAAAAAGAAGTTTTAGAAGTCAAATACAAAGACAAAAATATCTATGACATTCTCAGTATGACCATTGAAGATGCTTTAAGCTTTTTTAGTCATGATAAAGCGATAAAGTCAAAGATTCAGCCGCTTATGGATGTCGGATTGGGGTATGTGACATTAGGTCAATCTTCTAATACCTTATCCGGCGGTGAAGCCCAGCGTGTAAAATTAGCATCTTTTTTAAGCAAACGGAATACTAAGGAAAAAATCCTATTTATCTTTGATGAGCCGACTACGGGCTTACATTTTCATGATATTCATTTGTTATTAGATTCTTTTAATCGTCTAGTGGAGCGGGGGCACTCCGTTTTGATCGTAGAACATAATATGGAAGTAATAAAATCGGCCGATTGGGTCATTGATTTAGGTCCCGGTGGCGGAAAAAATGGAGGGCAATTACTCTATCAAGGACCACCGGAAGGCTTGATTAAAGTGAAAAAATCGCATACGGGAGCGTTTTTGAAAAAAGCCTTGTGAGTTTTCTTTTGGGCTCTCCCACTCCTGTTAAGTTGTTGGTAGCGCGAAATTTATTTCGCACCTTCGAGCAGCGTAGCGTAGCGAGTTTCTTACGAATATTGATGGTACTTACGCAAAGCTTTTGCACCATGCTGGCCATAGACTCCTTTCTGCAAAGGTTCCGTCCTGGCTAATAGTTTACCAACTTAGGATTTGTGATTTTTCAAACCGTTGAAACCCCGAAGGGGTGAAACTATTATTAACCCAAAACACTGACCAACTAGGAACCCCGAAGGGGTGAAATTATTATTCCCCCAAATCGCCCAACGAAAAAAAACGAGAATGGGTGGAAATATTCCTTGGTCGAATTGAATAATGCCACCCCTTCGGGGTTATGCGGTGGCATGAATAAAAATTTCTATTATAATGTCAGCCCTTCGGGCTTTATTTTTTCACAAATCTAACATTGGAGAACTATACATCATTTGATAGGCCAAAGGAGTTTGAAAAAATACTTGGCTTTCCCCGGAGTACAAGTTATTTCGGCTTTAACAAAGCCACAACAAAAAAATATTATCTCTCTACAATATTTTAAAACCGTAAACAGTTTATTAGGCTCACATCAAAAAAACACCACATATAGAAAAAGTTTACATTGACGCAAATGGCCGTATTGTACGACAAATAGTTTTGAGCGAAAGCGCGACCCCAAGTTATTGTCAGTGTGAATATTTTACCCCCCAAGGTAGTGAAGTTGACTTCGGTATGAAGTGACTTTAAAGATTCCATCACAGTTTGTTTGTGTCAATCAATGTTTTGATTTTTTATAAATTTAAAAACCAATTGACGATGAAATCTTTAGCTTTCTTTTCCTTGTTTCTGTTATTTTCGGTGCAAAAAGCCAATGCACAGTGTCTCTCCGGTAATTGCTACAACGGCATCGGTACCTATTTGTATCCTAGTGGAGCCAAATTTTCCGGACATTTTTCGGAAGGCAAAATCAATGGCTACGGGCGATTGGTTTTCAGTGATGGCCGCATCTATGAAGGAGAGTGGAAAAATCACTACCGCAGCGGAAAAGGAGTGATGCATTTTCCGAAAGGAGATACCTACAAAGGAAATTTCAAAAAGAGTAAGTTCTATGGTTTTGGCACGATGGAATATGCCAACGGCGACGTGTATCAAGGAAGTTGGAAGCAAGATTTCCCCAATGGAAAAGGTCAGATGACTTATCATAACGGGGACGTGTATGATGGACAGTTTCGGGCAGGGCGCTTGCATGGACAAGGCACGATGCAATACGCTAACGGTGAAAAATATGTCGGTCAATGGAAGGCCAATAAGAAAGAAGGAAAAGGTACCTTTTATATGACGAACGGGGAAGTCATTGTGGGTTTTTGGGGTCAAGATGAATATGTCGGAGAACAGCCGCAAGTAGTCATAGAATCAGACAATGCCTCCCAAGGTACAAACAACGTAGAAAATACATCCATGCTAAGGAATTGTAATACAGGCTTTTGTGGTAGTGGTAGAGGAAAGTATAAATATACGGATGGTTCGATGTATGTCGGAGAGTTTAGTGGTGGGATTCCGCGGGGAGAAGGTATTTGTTATTATGCAAATGGAGATAAGTACGTCGGAGACTGGGGGATTGCAGGCCCAAATGGAAACGGAGTGTACTATTTTCATAATGGTCGGGTCGCTAACGGGATTTGGTCCGACGGGCGTTTGGTGCAAACCCAAGAAGAGATAACGCCTATTGATATTCCGGATGGTTCTAACATAGATTATGATCCGGCAGTCAAACTTTGGGCGATAGTGATCGGGGTGAGTCAGTACGATTATCTCCAAAAGCTAAAATATACTGATGATGATGCTTATCGTTTTTATGGCTTTCTGAAAAGTCCTGAAGGCGGAAGTATCCCTGCCGAACAAGTACGTGTCTTGGTTGATGAAGACGCCACACGCAAAAATATACTCGCTGCGATGAATGAGATCTTTGGAAAAGCAGATGACAATGATATTGTGATGATGTATTATTCCGGTCATGGGATTGCCGGTTCTTTTTTGCCGGTGGATTACAATGGATTTCAAAATAAATTAAAGCACGAAGAAGTAATGGCCATCCTAAATGCCAGCCGAGCAAAGCATAAGATATGTTTTGCAGATGCCTGTTATTCAGGCACTTTACTTGCGATGAAATCTGCTCCGACTCTTATCGAAGACCTTGCGGTAAAAAAGCGTTTTTATGCCGCTTTCGATAAGAGTAAGGGCGGAACCGCTATCCTTTTATCTTCTCAAGGGGATGAGGTCTCCTTAGAAGATCAAGGGTTGCGCCAAGGCGTTTACACACATTTTTTGATTCGAGGCTTAAAGGGGGAAGCAGATGCCGATGCAGATAAAATCATTGAAGTAGATGAATTGTATCAATATCTGGAGAAAAATGTGCATGACTATACGGCCGGAATCCAAACCCCGGTCATCAAAGGACAGTATGATAAAATGATGCCGGTGGGTGTCTTAAGATAAATTGATTGACCTTCTAGTCTGACCTCCAATTTTACTAGGAGAGCGATTGATTTGCACTATTGGAATGTAGCCGGAGAATACAGTCATGTATTTTCCGGTTTTTATTTGGGAGGATAAATGACAAGGTGGATACCCAATTAATACCCAAAGTCCGCAATAATAATCGTATCATGGAACTCTTCTTCCTTGGTAGGAATTTGGGGGATGTCAGACATGTCATAGTATCCGTAATCTGCGACGATGATGGTGTCCGGAAAGGATTTTTTTACTTCGATAAACTGAATGTCCTCTTCTTTCTCAGGCGTGCCAACCATATTTTCGTGCACTTTAAATTCTTTGGGCTTGGGCAGTTCTGATAAATCTTTTAGCCCAAAGTAGTCCATGAACTTTTCGCTGGTGGCGTATAGTAAGGGCCTGCCGGGTGTCTCCGCACGACCTACCATGGCGATTAATTCTTTCTCCAATAATTTTTGCATGGCGTAATCGCAGCTAACGCCTCTGATGGCTTCGACTTCCGTTTTGGTCGTAGGTTGTTTGTAAGCGACAATAGATAAGGTTTCCAAGGCGGCAGTGGACAGCTTTTTCTTGGAGTTTTGTTTGAGTAAAATGCCTACAGTATGGTGGAAAGCGCCTTTGGTTAAAAATTGATATCCGCCGGCAATCTCGACCAGCTCGATGGCCGATTCGTCCGAATTGTATCTAGTTTTGATGTAGTCAATGGCTTGGTCTATGTCTTTTTTGTTTACCTTTGCATCAAACAGCTCTTCGAGAACACTTTGGATGTCGTTAAATTTGATGGGCGAATCAGCAACGAAGATGAGACTTTCAATATGTTGGGCTAGTTTTTTCAACTTTTTTTTGCAAAATTACGCCTTTGTTTGATTTTTTACGGTGTTAGGGGAGTTTTTTTTATGGCAAACTACCTGGATAAAGAGCCGGAGAGTGAAAAGGCACTTGGGTATGGATTGGATTTTGGGTGGGTATAAAATAAGAACAGGGCACTATCGTCGAAACGTAGCACCCTGCATAACCCCAAAAAACCAAATGAAAACAATTATTCTTGAAAGCTTTTCAGCTTGTTTGTTCTTTATTATGGCACAAAGATATATTTTTTTTCAAAAAGGCGCAAATTGTGACAGGATATTTTTTCATAATTAAATGTTAATAAAATTTTGGCAAAGGTAAAATCAGCTTTTTTTTGTACAAACTGTGGAGCAAGTACCCCCAAATGGCAAGGGCAATGTCCTTCTTGCAAAGAATGGAATTCTTTGGTAGAAGAAGTCGTTACAAAGGAAACTAAGGAGGATAGCATTAAAAAACTTTGGCGGGGAAATAATCAAAAAAAAACCATTTCTACCCCGAAAAAACTCTCTGAAATCCAAAAAACGGCTGTTTATCGTCTAAAAACCCCGAATAATGAGTTTAATAGAATCTTGGGTGGGGGCATTGTGCCGGGCTCTTTAATCTTAATTGGCGGGGAGCCGGGAATCGGTAAGTCCACCTTGATGCTCCAAATCGCCTTGAATATTCCACAAAAAGTACTTTATATCTCCGGCGAAGAGAGCGAGCAGCAAATCAAAATGCGGGCCACAAGAATTCTGGAAAAACCATCGGATTGTTATATTTTATCGGAAACCAATACCGAAAACATCTTTCGGCAGGCTAACGAGCTCCAGCCGTCCCTCATTGTTGTTGATTCGATACAGACGTTGTCTTCTCCTCTGATAGAGTCTATGCCGGGGAGTGTGTCGCAGATTAGGGAATGCGCCGGAGAGTTGCAGCGATATGCAAAGGAGAATAATATCCCGATTGTGCTCATCGGTCATATAACCAAAGAGGGCGGGATTGCCGGGCCAAAATTACTGGAACATATTGTGGATACAGTTTTGCAGTTTGAAGGAGATCGGCATCATACCTATCGGATTTTGCGCTCCTTAAAAAATCGTTTTGGCTCGACGGATGAGTTGGGGATATATGAGATGCAGGCCACCGGGTTGCGAGAAGTTTCTAACCCATCGGAGTTGCTGCTTTCGCAAAAAGAAGAAGATTTGAGTGGGAGTGCCATTGCGGCCACGTTGGAAGGGATGCGTCCATTGTTGATAGAAACCCAAGCTTTGGTGACAAGAGCGGTGTATGGCAATCCACAGCGGTCGGCCACGGGCTTTGACTTACGGCGCCTGTCCATGTTGTTGGCGGTGTTAGAAAAGCGAGGGAATTTCCCTTTTGGTCTAAACGACGTTTTCTTGAATATTGCCGGTGGTATCCGGATTGATGATCCGGCCTTGGATTTGGCCATTATTTCTGCCCTTATCTCATCTTTGGAAAATGTGGCCATCCCATCGAAATATTGCTTTGCGGGCGAAGTAGGTTTGTCGGGGGAGATAAGAGCGGTAAATCGTATTGACCAGCGTATTCAGGAAGCTGATCGGCTAGGCTTTGAAGTGATGTTTATTTCTAAGTACAACTTGAAGGGGTTGGATATGTCCAAATTTGGGATTAAGGTCGTTGCTTTCGCAAAAGTCGAAGAATTGTACGAGCGACTATTTGGTTGATTTTCTACGAAAGTAGGCAAAAAAAACCAGCGGATGTGCTCCACTGGTCTCATCAAGTCTGTGGGAAATGAGGGATTCGAACCCCCGACCCCCTCGGTGTAAACGAGGTGCTCTGAACCAACTGAGCTAATTTCCCTAAAATTGGACTGCAAAGGTAAGATTCCTTTTATTTAAAAGCAAACAAAAGATTAAAAAAATAATTGGCTGTTCAAGGACTCCAGTTTTTTGTAGAAAATTACGCCTAAACGGTTACAAATTTACAAAGAGGTCACACCTTCAATCTCCGCCGCCTTTTTATAAAGGTCTAGGACTTCGTCAGGTGTATTCATCAGTGATTTGATTGTAATGCTCGTGTATTTTCCCGTACGGGAAGAGCGAAAGGAAACTTCCGAATCGGCAGGAAAAAGTTCGATAATTTGGGCTTCTTTATCCAAATTCGCAGGTACAATAAACTTAAACATATATACATGGGGCCAAGAAATCTCTTCGGCCAGTAACTTGCGAAAATTGGAGGTGTCTTTATTTGGTGAGTCCATAGTCATTTTTTTTCTTGGTGCGTTTTCAGTAAATGGGAAAAGCAAATCTTTAAAGGTTTTAGGTGATTGTTTAAAAGGCGTAGCTCGCCAGCTAAGTTGCCTAACGTAAAATAATCAGTCCATTTGATATTGTGCCTAGATGTTTAACTCTTTTTGGATAAAAAGGTTTGCTTGAGAATAGGTCGTTAGATGGCTTGATAGGGGGGAGTTTAGAGAGATAGACTTCAACTTTTCGACTGCATTTGTCGGTTTTTTAGGTGTATTCATCCGACTTAATTAATGAAAGATTTAATATGGCGCTTCGTAAAGCTTTCTTCGTATCTATTCGGGCGGATTTAGTTTGATTTTGTAACTTATTGATTATTAGTTGTTTATGTTTTGTTGAGTTTGGTTTTGGTAAGTCGTTAAATTGTCAAAGAACTACGTCACCTTCGTCGCTTTGTCTAAGCTTGAGTAATTTTATACATCCTTTGTCGAAAAAGCTGAACAATCCGGCTAAAAACATGTATATTTACACGACTGCAAAGTCTAATTTTGAATAAATGTAACTGTTTAGGTCATCCTTTTTTAGGCTTAAATAGGGCATTTTATGGTAAAAATTGCCCTATCTAAATCGTTGCGAATAAATTAAATAAAAAATGAAAAACACTACACTCATTATTTTCTTGGTTCTTCTTGCTTTATTGGGCATAAATGGTTGTTCCTCTTACAATGGCATGGTCAATAAAGACGAAAATGTAAGTCAAGCTTGGTCTAATGTTCAGAGCGCTTATCAGCGTAGAGCCGATTTGATTCCTAATCTTGTCAATACCGTAAAAGGGTATGCAGAACACGAAAAATCAACCTTAGAAGCGGTGGTCAATGCCAGAGCAAAAGCTACATCCATGAATATTGATCCATCGAATTTGACACCGGAAATGATGAAGAAATTTCAAGAAGCCCAACAAGGACTTTCTGGTGCTTTGAGTAGGTTGTTGGTTTCTGTGGAGAAATATCCGGATTTGAAGGCTAATCAAAACTTTTTAGAGCTTCAATCTCAATTGGAAAGTACGGAAAACCGGATAAATGTAGAGCGAAATAGATTTAATGAAGCGGTGACTGTCTATAACAAGACGGTGCGAAAGTTTCCCAATAATATCTATGCCGGGTTATTTGGTTTTACTCGCAAGGCTACTTTTGAGTCCAAAGCTGGCTCCGAAGAGGCACCAAAAGTAAATTTCTAGCATGTTTGCCAAAAAACATCATTTCTTTTCGCACCAAGAGGAAGAGCAGATTATTTTGGCGATTCGCCATGCAGAGCGACGGACTTCGGGAGAGATTCGCGTCCATGTTCAGCATTTTATCGATCATAACGATGTTTTGGCGGAAGCCATTAAAACTTTTTATCGATTAGGTATGGATAAGACGGAGCATCGTAATGGGGTGATCTTCTTTATCGTGCCCGAGAAAAAAATGTTTGCCGTGTATGGCGATGAGGGTATTCATGAAAAGGTCTCCGATGGCTTTTGGAATGATGTGAAAGATATTTTAGCTCAAAATTTTAAGAAGGGGTTGTTTGTAGATGGGTTGGTTAAAGGAATTGAGTTGACCGGGGAGAAGTTGTTGGCTTTCTTTCCTTATAATTCGAATGATAAAAATGAATTGCCGGATGAAATTTCCTACGATTAGAGACAGAAAAATGTCCTACGGGGTGAATTTCATCCTGCTTTTTGGTTTGGTCTTACTTTCTTTTTTTGCCCAAGCGAAGGAGATTCCCAAAAAGACAAGATTCCTTGTTAATGACTATGCCCATGTCTTGTCTGATGCCGAGCGAAGGGCTTTGGAGCAAAAGTTGGTGGCTTACGATGATACGACTTCGACGCAGATTGCTGTTGTTATAGAAAAAAGCACAGAGGGGGATGATATATTTGATTATGCCATTCGCCTTGCGGAAAAATGGGGTATTGGGCAAGAGGGAAAGGATAATGGGGTGTTGATTTATATTGCTACGGAGGACAGAAAGTTGCGGATTTTGACGGGATATGGGGCGGAGCCTACGCTTACAGATGCGATGGCTAAAAGGATTATTGAGCGTATTCTTATTCCTGCTATCCGAAAAGGCAATTATTATGAAGGTTTAGACAAAGCAACCACTAAAATAATTCAATTGACTGCGGGGGAGTTTAGTGCAGATGACGAGGGTGGCGGGATAGAGCCGATCTTGATATTCGCTTTAATTTTGCTGTTGTTCTTTTTGTTTGTTTATCTTGCTTCTAAGGGGAATGGCGGAAAAGGTGGTGGCTATTATCGCGGTGGACACTATGACGACCCTTGGCGGGGTAACGGAGGTGGATGGTGGATTGGCGGAGGGGGCTCCGGCGGCGGAGGCGGTTTCTCCGGCGGAGGCGGTGGATTTGGTGGATTTGGTGGTGGTAGCTTTGGTGGAGGCGGCGCAGGAGGTAGTTGGTAAAAAAAAATGCTCACACCAATTGGTGTGAGCACTTTGCATTATTTTATCTAAAGATTTAGCAACATTATTTGTTGCTAAGGAAAAAATTCCTACTCTATAGATTAATTCATTCGCCCTCCCTAAAATATTTTCTATCTAAAGTGTTGTACTACTAAAATATCTCATTGTACCAAAATATCGCTCTGGTACATCCCTGGTCAAAATGCCAACTAAAAGGTACTGTTTTGCAATAGTCCTGATGTGTTAAAATCAAAATTACTGCTCCAACAGTATTTATTCTAGTTGACAATTATAGTCCAAAACCCTAATTGTTCGCCCAAAACAATCAGGTGGCTTTGAATAAAAATACCTAAAGACGTCCATCTAAAGGTATTTTTTTATCGGTAAAAAGATAATAACACTTTTGTTGTTATCATTACCCGTCGTCTTTTGGCAAAGTTTAATGCAACGTTAAACATTACTGATAACGACACAAGTTCTAACAGTGTAACTTCGTGACTTAAGTCATGTAATCTCGCTGTTGATTCCAAAGATAGATGGAATTATTTTGGGTGCAAAGGCGCTA
>JANTGI010000003.1 GCA_024762995.1 Saprospiraceae bacterium
CAATTGCAACTGATGACAATCCAAGCACCGATGAAGACACGCCGGTTGTAATCGATGTTTTAGCCAACGATACTGATGTCGAAGGATTGGATTCTACTTCAGTAACCATACTTACTCCTCCAACCAATGGAACGATTACGGTTGATTCTATAAATGGTGAAGTTCAGTATATTCCAAACAATCATTTCTTTGGTCAAGATACCATAGTCTATGTAGTTTGTGATACAGGAATGCCGGTACTATGTGATACAGCACAAGTAATCATTTCGGTGATGGAGACTAATACCTTATTTGCACTAGGAGATATTAACCAGACATTAATGAACATGCCGGTATCCGGAAATGTCCTCTTCAATGATAAAGACCCACAAGGTCATTTATTGACGGTTAACATGACACCGGTCGTAGATCCTGAGCATGGTACGGTTGTTCTAAATGCAGATGGCTCCTACACATACACGCCGGATGACAATTATACCGGAACAGATAAATTCTTCTATGCGGTATGTGACAATGGTTCTCCGGTAGTATGCGATACAGCAGAAGTCATCATTAACATCATTGAAATCTACGCCGGTACGAACAATCCACCAACGGGTGGTGCCGATCATTTTGAGATGGAAAGTGGCGGAGTCTTGATTTCAACCTTACTTCCAAATGACTTTGACATTGATCTGGATAGTATTATCATCAATACGACTCCTGTTCAGGCTCCAAGTCATGGTACCCTTGTAATCAATCCCGACGGCACATTTGAATACACTCCAAATGATGAATTTATCGGCTCGGACACCATGTTTTATGAAATTTGTGACAATGGTTCTCCGGTACTTTGTACCACTGTGGAAGTGACCGTGGATATCAAAGAAGACAATGGTGAAAATAACACCTATGCAACAGATGACTCTGGTTTTGGTAATATGAATACACCAATCACCGGCAATGTATTAATCAATGACTACGACCCGGAAAATGATGATTTGATTTTGAGAGTAGTGGCTGTTGTAAATCCACAGCATGGTACATTAGCCTTGGCTGCCAACGGAGCCTATATTTATACTCCGGATGATGGATTTAGCGGAAATGATTATTTTGTTTATGCTTTATGCGACAACGGTACCCCGGTGGCCTGTGATACAGCTACGGCTTATTTAACAGTTGTAAATAGAGAAGGCATTCCATCAGCACCGGTAGCAGTTGATGACCAAGCGACAACATTAATCAATACGCCGGTTAGAATCCCTGTCTTGTTGAATGATACCATTCCGGAAACAGCCGTTGTAACCATTCTTAACGAGCCAGTACATGGTATGGTAGAAGTGGATACCAACGGAGTGGTGACCTATATTCCGAATCCGGATTACTGCAGCACAGAGCAAGATAGCTTCTCTTACGAAATTTGTACGAATACACTGTGTGATACAGGAAGCGTATTCATCACTATCAATTGTGAAGGGGTCGTCATCCACGAAGGATTCTCTCCAAATGGCGATGGAATCAATGATTACTTTGTTATTGAAAATGTGGCTAGTTTCCCTCATAATAGCCTTAAAGTCTATAATAGATGGGGAAATCAAGTTTTTGAGAAAGCACCTTATGATAATTCTTGGAGTGCTACTTGGAATGACAACAAATTTGTACCGGATGGTACTTACTTCTACATTTGGAAAGATGGAGAAGGCAAGACATATTCCGGATACGTCGTTATTCACAGATAATTGATTGAAGGTTTTTTAAGATAAGCATCTTGGGGTTTTCTCCAAGATGCTTTTTCTTTTTTTCGTTACCGAAAAAATTTTGGGAAGCTGGAAACAAAGAACATTATTTCCAACTGAACCGACGAAACCACTTCTCCTTCAACAAAATCTCCTACTCTTTCCCCATTTTTTCCCCGGTATTCCGTTCATATAACAAAATAAACTCCGTACTTGCATTTTTTTTTGTTATAACAAACATCACATGAGATACGTTTTCTTCTTTTTGCTTTCTTTGACGACTCAATTAGCGGCCGGGCAGAACACTTTGTCGGAATGGGCACCAAGCCTTAAATCCGCTACTCCAACTTCCATTGAATTGGCTTGGGATACCTTGCCAAATGGGCAAAACCACATGATTTGGTGGGGGCATAAACCTAACCAACTCACACAGCATCAAGTACTTAACCAGGAAAACCACAGTGCCACCTTAACCGACCTTCTACCCGCTACCGTTTACTACTCAAAGATTCAATACGAGTCCAATGGGACAACCTTTTTTTCGGCAACGAAACCTTTCATCACCTCCTCCTTATCTTCCGGTGAAATGCAGGTTTTCTTTAACTTCTCTGTCGATAACTCCTACTCGAATGGAGCGCTACCCGCCACAACCAGCCCAACAGCCCTAGAATCAAAGATGATTGAATTTATCCTTTCGGCCAATCAATCCATTGATATTTGTATGTATAATGTAAATAGAGATGGCTACGTCAATGCCCTTAAACAAGCAGCTTCAAAAGGAGTCACCGTCCGTTATATCGCCGAATCTGCCCGTTCCAACTATAGCCTCCATAACACCACGCTCAACTTTCCCGTCCTATACGCAGATGCAAGTGGCATTATGCACAATAAATTTTTAATTATTGACAAAAACTCCACCCAAGACGCTACAGTAATAACGGGTGCTTACAATTTCACCAACTCCAATCTCTACGAAGGGTACAATAATATGATTTCTATCCAGGACCAGTCCCTTGCGGAAATATACACGATGGAATTTGAAGAAATGTGGGGCGGCTCCGGTAGCCAGCCGAATCTCTCTCAAAGTAAAATAGGTGATGCCAAAACAGATAATACACCCCATACTATTTTTGTCAATGGCGTAAAAATAGAATCTTATTTCTCCCCATCTGACCACACCACAAACCATATTGTCAATGCCATCCAGACCGCAGACAAAAACTTAAGATTCGGGCTTCTCGCTTTTACCAATGATGATATTGAAAATGCCATCTTAAGCCTAAATGTCCCTACAAAAGGCCTGATTGAAGAACAATATGCCGGCACTATTACCGGTCAATTTCAAGCCAATGGGCAACAAGTATATGATTTTAACGAAAGTGACCATTTCTTACATCATAAATACGGTCTAATTGATGTTGAATCTACTTCTTCTGACCCGACCGTCATCACGGGCTCCCACAATTGGACCTACTCCGCAGAAAATTACAACGATGAAAACACCCTTATCATCCACTCATCGGACATTGCCAATATCTACTTACAAGAATTTGAAGAACGATGGAAAACCATCGTTTCTATCGAAGAAGTCAACGGCATGCCGGTATTAAGTATCCACCCCAATCCCGCAAGAAAAAATATCTTTATACAGAATAATAGCGCCTCCCGACAAACCGTTTCCATTGTGGATTGTTTGGGAAGGCAAATGACTGAGTTCGTCTTACACCCCAATGAATATACTGTTGAAGACGTTCAACATTTTCCGCAAGGAATATACTCGGTCGTGCTACAAACGAATAATGGAACTATTTCCTCTAAAAAATTAGTTATTTTGCACGATTAATGAGTTGAATCGGGGGTATTTTCGTATTCATTTTTTTTGTAACTATTGTCGGGCAGGTTTTTGCCCTATGGTGTCCGCTTGTTTATTGGCTCTTTCATCAACATCAAAATAATAGAAAATGAAATATTTAAAAGCTATTGGCTTATTACTCATCTTAGCTTTTGGCGTTTTTATAGGACTCTCTTGGAATGACAAGATTGCTCCCAAATTAAACCTAAACCCCAAAAAAGCCGCCCAAACTGACGAAGAAAAACCGGTGAAGGCCGTTTTAACCAACGACAAACCGACGACAAACAACTATGCGGGTGCGCTCAATAGCACCGAAGATGCCATTATCCATCTTTTCGATGCCACCGCCCCTTCCGTTTGCTTTATCACCACCTCTAACGTCCGAAGAGATTATTGGACGCGCAATATTCAGGAGATTCCAAGGGGTACCGGTTCCGGATTCGTTTGGGATAAAGATGGAAATATTGTCACCAATTATCACGTGATCAAAGGAGCGGACAAGGCCCAAGTAACGCTAGCCGATCAGACCACCTGGGAAGCCTCCTTGGTCGGTATCGCTCCCGCAAAGGATTTGGCGGTACTCAAAATCAAAGCACCCAAAAAATCTCTTATGCCCATCAAGACCGGTTCTTCCAACCATCTTAGAGTCGGGCAATTTGTCATGGCCATTGGCAACCCTTTCGGGCTCGACCAAACCTTGACTACCGGAGTCATTAGTGCTTTGGACAGAGAAATTCAGTCGCAAACCGGCACACCTATTCGGGGAGCTATCCAGACAGATGCAGCCATCAATCCGGGCAACTCCGGGGGCCCTTTAGTCAACTCCAACGGAGAATTAATCGGCGTAAATACCTCCATTTACAGCCCATCGGGGGCATCTGCAGGTATTGGGTTTTCCATTCCGGCAGGTGAGATTAATTGGGTCATTCCCGAACTTATCAAATATGGCAAAATCAAACGACCATCCTTAGGTATCGAGTTGGCACGCTCTATTCGGGGCGTACAAGGAGCAGTCATTTACCATGTCTATGAAGGCAGCAATGCAGAAAAAGCGGGGCTTCGGCCAACCACTGTTGACAGATACGGTCAAGTATATTTGGGCGATGTCATTGTCGCCATTGATGACACAGAAGTGAAAAATAATGACGACCTTCAACTAGCCATTGAAAAACATAAAGCCGGGGATGTCGTAAAACTTAGCATCATTCGCTCTAACGAAGAAAAAACGATAAATCTCCAACTGGAAGACCCAAGATAAACATGGCTGGTAACACCTACGGAAATAATTTAAAAATAACCACTTTCGGTGAATCTCACGGAAGAGCGGTCGGAGTGGTGATAGATGGATTCCCCGCCGGAATTATGGTCCATATACCCAAAATTCAAGAAGCTTTAGACCGTCGCCGCCCCGGTCAGTCTCACATCACCACTCAACGCAAAGAAACCGATCAAATTGAAGTATTGTCCGGTATTTTTGAAGGTAAGAGTACCGGAATGCCGATTACTTTGGCCGTTTTTAACCACGATGCTCGCTCCAAAGATTATAGTCATATCAAGGATGCCTATCGACCTTCTCATGCGGATTTTACTTATGAAGTCAAATACGGGCATCGAGATTATCGGGGGGGTGGTCGCTCCTCGGCTAGGGAGACCTTGGCACGGGTGGCGGCCGGTGCATTGATTCAGCAGTGGCTTGCGCCCAAAGGGGTGTCTATTCAAGCCTATGTCAATCAAATTGGTCACCTAAAAGTGCCCCTACCCTACACGGAGTTAGATTTATCCCTTACAGAAAAAAATATCGTTCGCTGTCCGGACGCACCGCTTGCGCAAAAAATGATTACCCTTGTTGAACAAACCAAGAAAGCCGGAGACTCTGTAGGTGGAATGATTACCTGCGTGATTTCCGGTCTGCCGGCGGGATTAGGGGAGCCCGTTTTTGACAAATTACACGCCGAATTGGCCAAAGCGACCCTTAGCATCAACGCTTGTAAAGGTTTTGACTATGGTTCCGGTTTTGACGCGGTATCGATGCGCGGCTCAGAACACAATGATGAGTTTGTGCCGGGAGACCCCAACCCACAAACCAAGACCAATCATTCCGGCGGTATTCAAGGGGGAATTTCCAATGGGATGGATATTTACTTTAGAGCCGCCTTCAAACCGGTCGCTACCATCATGCATGATCAACAATCAGTGGACAAATTCGGCAATCCCATTACCGTCAAAGGCAAAGGACGACATGACCCTTGCGTAGTACCCAGAGCGGTACCCATAGTCGAAGCGATGGCATGGTTAGTGATTGGTGATTTTTGGTTACGGGCAGGCAAGAATCCCAATTAAAATAATGTCCGATTTTAAGCAAAAAGGACCAATGTCACCCGACATCAGTCAAATCTGAATGGATGTGTGAAGTAAAAACAAAAAAAAGCCCATCAATAAATTGACGGGCTTTAATTTTTGGTAAAACTTAAATATTAGATTACTCTCACATTTATGGCATTCAGTCCTTTTTTACCTTCCTTTAGTTCAAATTCGACGGTATCACCTTGTTGGATATCGTCAATAATTCCAGATACGTGTACAAAGTACTCGTTGTTTGAACCTTCTTCAGTAATAAATCCATATCCTTTGGACTCATTGAAGAATTTTACAGTTCCTTTTTTCATGTATTAAAACTTTTAATGAATTGCAAAGGTAGGAATAAATTACTTTATATGATAATTATTCCGTAAAAAGATAGGTCAACCTATTAAATAAAACCAATCAATTCTGATTTTGCTACAATTTCAGTAAAGAATCATTGAAGTCTGTGATATTATGTGATCGCTTCTTTAAACCACTACCCCTTTCTCCTACTCCACTACATAACTAACTGCTACCGAAGGACTTTTCCCCATTGCAACTTGATGAGCAACGACTTTTCCATTCTCTATGATTTGCAACTCCAAAGTAGCGGTAGAATCTTTGGCTCCATATCCGGTGCTCGAAATAGAAGCAATATAACCAGCAGACACTAACCCGATGGGTATATCCATAACTTTCTGAATCAAATCCTTTTTGGTCACCCCCTTCTCAAATCGATCGAGATAGGAAACATCTAAGTGGTCAAATACCGAGTTGGTGATTAGCTTATAAGCAATTTGATGGGGTTGTTCCGGTGCTTTTTGAATAGGCTTGGCTGTTCCACAACTAAAACAAAAAAAGCCAACAAGCATAAAAAAAAGCAGTTGAAAATACTTCATAGGTTGTTTTTGTGTAAATGTTTTGGTACCCCTGTTTTATGGACTGCTAATCATCATTTTTACGTAAGTTGAACCTACCTATGCCGGCAGACCAGGCACCATTTCTTGAAATAGCCAGGCTATGGGAAAAATGTGCTAAATAAAAAGGATTTTTACCGCCAATTCCAGCGAATACTTGTACAATTACATTTTGGTTACTCAAATTCTCTGCCGCCTCTTGTCAGATTCTCAAATTTATAATCGGTTTGAGATGGTTAGATTTTGCTTACAAGATAAGTTTTTAGCTAACTTGGGTGGATCTAAAATTACATCTTCACCCCAACTAGCCGCCACCGCTCACCCGTAGCCTAAATATACTTTGTTGAGTTTCTATCAGAAATAATATCCTTCAACTCTTTAAGCATTTTGTATTGTGCCTTTGGCAGGACTTTTTTGAAAGCTTCCTTGACGGCAAAATAGGTTGATTTTTCCATCTTGGGCACCAAATCCCACATTTTATCCGTCAAAAACAACACATCTTCCTTAATCAATTTCCGTAAGGAAGGAATCTCATGCCAATCTGCTTCAATGGCCATCACCTTTGTATCTTCGTCTTCTGCCGACTCCAGTTCAATAAGATTACCTTGCGCCTTCACTTCATCCAGTTCACCACCTTTCGGTAATTCCCAATTATCGGTATCATTATCGTTAACTAATAGTACCTCCAAGCCTTTCTCCTTGACTCGGTAAATCACTAATACAACTTTTTCCGCGATTCCCATTATATATACATATTGTGTGCTGTAAGTAAATGGTTTTTAGACCGTAAATTAACTAGGACGAATGCGTCCAATTACTTACATTAAAAAAAAATGGTGCCTGTCTAGGTATCCGTTTTATTGTCCCAAGATGCTCCTTTTGCACCCAAAGGCAGAAACCTAAACTGTTACAAAAAAGGACTATTCCTAAAGAGCGGCCATGACGAAAAAATAGACTTTTCAAGACCAAAAACCTCCTTTGGAGTAGTTACCAAAAAACAAAGAAAGGCAATTTTTTTTGAATTACAAAGAATACGTCTTTCGTTTTTTCTTTTTTTCTTTTTTCTGTTCTTCCGGTGCATCCGGTTTCCCTTTCGGAATATCATCTCCCCAAATGTGCTCAAACTGCTTCAACTGTTGAGCCAAACTATCCGGGCTTATCTGCATAAAGTTCTGTAAGTCAAGCGGTTGCATAGAGCCGAAAGGAGTCGTTTTCAAACTTGGATTCATCGTGCCCAAATTCTTTTCCATCCATTCTTCCAATTCCTTCATCGGTAGGGATTCCGAAAGGCTATCCACATCCGAAAAATTGTAAAACCGGTAAAAACCACCATTAGGCATTTGTGTAAACGTAGAATCAGATAATTGGTTAAAAAAAGTATTTCCCTGACCAAAAAACTGGTTCATCAATTCTAAAAACTCCTTTTGATTCAATTCCCGGGGGCTTGGTGGCGTTTTTTGCGCAAGCAAGGGCAAAGTCAACCACACCATCATAAAACAAAAAAAACTTTTTCTCATCTCTTGAATAATTTTGGCTACTCCACTAAAACGATTGGGAAAATATTTTGTTTTGTGCCTGTTTCTATTCCTAGTTCCGCAAGAATTTTATTTTGCCCATCTTGCATCAAAAAAGGTGGGAATTTGGGCGTAAAGAAAAAAAGATAATGATGCTTGCGCAAATTTCTGCCCAAAAATGCCCTTTTTGTGTCTAAAAACAGGCACCCTGAAACACTTACAAAAAAAGCTGAGTAGAGAAAGCCTAGTCCCCAATATTTTCACTATCTTTGTATAAATCTGCTAATTACACACTATGTCAAAATTCGTCCACTTACACTCTCACACCACTTATTCACTGCTAGACGGGGCATCTTCGATATCCGGCACCATGGAAAAAGCCGTTAAAGACGGCATGAAGGGAGTGGCTATCACCGACCATGGCAACATGTTTGGCTCCTTTGAATTTGTGGCAGAAGCCAATAAGGCCGGTGTAAAACCCATCGTGGGATGTGAATTTTATTTGGTTGAAAACAGACACCAGCATTCCTTCAAAAAGTCTGAAGGGCAAAAAGATCAAAGACGACACCAGTTACTGCTGGCCAAAAATCAAGAAGGCTATCACAACTTAGCAAAACTGTCCTCCATCGGCTACTCCGAAGGTCTTTATGGCTCTTTTCCAAGAATCGACAAAGAAGTACTCGCCAAACACAGCAAAGGCGTTATTGCGACTAGTTGTTGTTTAGCGGCGACGATTCCCCAGATGATTTTGAATGGCGACATCGAAGGAGCAGAAAAAGAATTACAGTGGTGGATAGAACTATTTGGAGAAGATTTTTACATAGAATTAATGCGACACCGGGGGCTCGAAAACATTGATGGAAAGGGAGTGAGCCAAGAAGACATCAACCAAGTCCTGATGTCTTTCGCCAAAAAATACAATCTCAAGGTCATTGCCACCAACGACTCTCACTATCTCGAAGAAAAAGACGCCAAACCCCACGACGTATTGTTGTCCATCAATACGGGGAGTTTTCTTTCTGATACAAACCGCTTTCGGTTTTCGAGTGAAGATTACTTCTTCAAGACCACCCAACAGATGTCAGATTTATTTAAGGATATCCCGCAGGCGATTGACAATACCATGGATATCTTTGACAAGATTGAGCCATTAAAATTGACCCGCGATATTTTAATGCCCAATTATGACATCCCACCCAATTTTGCCAGCCAAACCGAATATCTGCGACACTTATCCTACGAGGGTGCCAAAAGAAAATATGGAGAGCTCAGTATGGCGACGAAGGAGCGTCTTGACCATGAATTGGGCATCATCGACAACATGGGATTTCCCGGCTACTTCCTGATTACCCAAGACCTCATTAATGCAGCGCGAGAGCTCGGCGTATGGGTAGGGCCCGGACGTGGTTCGGCGGCCGGATCAGCCATTGCCTATACCTTGGGTATTACCAATGTGGACCCCATCGGATATGACTTACTTTTCGAACGATTCTTAAATCCCGAGAGAGTATCTATGCCGGATATTGATATTGACTTCGACGACGAAGGTCGCCAAAAAGTCATTGACTATGTCGTCAAAAAATACGGGCGGAATCAAGTCGCCCAAATCATCACCTACGGTACCATGGCGGCCAAGCTCTCCATCCGGGATACGGCAAGAGTCATGGAACTTCCACTTAGCGAAGCCGATAGACTGGCCAAGTTAGTCCCCATGAAACCCGGCACCAAGTTGAAAAAAATTTTGGTGAAAACCATCAAAGAACTCTCCAAAGACTATCAACCCGAAGATGTCCAAAACATCGAAAAACTCCAAGAAATAGCCCAAGCAAACACTTTGGAAGGAGAAGTGCTTAGAATGGCACATTCCCTAGAAGGTTCTGTCAGAAATACCGGAATACACGCTGCCGGAGTCATCATCGCACCCAGCGACATACGAGAATACATCCCCGTGAGCACCGCCAAGGACGCCGATTTGTTTGTCACCCAATACGATGGCAAATACGTCGAATCTGCCGGTATGTTAAAAATGGACTTTTTGGGCCTAAAAACCTTATCCATCCTCAAAGATGCCGTTCAAAACATCGTCCTTAGATATGGCGAAGACCATCGTATCGAACTGGACGACATCCCGCTTGACGACCCCAAAACCTACGAATTATTCCAACGGGGAGACATGATTGGTATTTTCCAATTTGAGTCGGAAGGGATGCGCAAGCATATGCGAGATCTCAAACCCACCAATATCGAAGACTTAATCGCCATGAACGCCCTCTACCGCCCGGGCCCAATGGATAATATTCCGACCTACATCGCCAGAAAGCATGGCAAAGAAGCCGTCAAATATCCCCACCCCATGCTTGAGAAAATCTTAAAACCGACTTTCGGAATTATGGTTTATCAGGAGCAAATCATGCAGGCCGCCCAAATTATGGCCGGCTACTCACTCGGTCAAGCGGACGTCCTGCGTCGGGCCATGGGAAAAAAGAAAAAAAGCGAGATGGAAAAACAAAGTGCCATCTTTGTCAAAGGAGCCGCCGTAAAAGGTGTTCCCGAAGATCAGGCACGTGAAGTTTTTTCTATTATGGAACGTTTTGCGTCCTACGGATTCAATCGTTCTCATGCTGCCTGCTATGCCATTTTAGCTTTTCAAACAGGTTTTCTAAAGGCCAATTATAAGCCGGAATTCATGGCTTCAGTCATGACTCACTCCAAAAATGATCTCACCAAGCTTAAATTTTTCTTGGATGAATGCAAGCGCATGGACGTAGAAGTACTCGGGCCGGATGTCAATGAAAGTCACTTGAATTTTACCGTAAATGCAGAAGGAAAAATCAGATTTGGGCTTTCCGCTCTCAAAGGTGTAGGCGAAGGTCCGGTCAATGAAATCGTTGCCGAAAGGGATAAAAACGGCCCTTTCCTGAGCCCTTATGACATGGTGCGCCGTCTTCCACTAAAAGCTTTCAACAAACGCGTCATGGAAAGTTTGATTTATGGTGGGGCTTTTGATTTTTTCTCCGATTTGACCCGCGCGCAATACTTTCTACCTAGCGGCAAATTCAACACCTACATGGAGCATCTGCTCAAATATGGCAACGTCTATCAGCATCAAAAAGAAACGGCGGCCAACACGCTTTTTGGCGCATCAGAAGACGCCATGGTGCCACAGCCTGAACCACCGACACATACGACCTGGAACCTTATGGAAAAATTGACCAAGGAAAAGGAAGTCGCCGGCATTTACATCAGCGGTCATCCGCTGGATGATTACCAAGTCGAAGTCAAACAATTTGCCAGTTGTTCCATTGACAGGATGATGCAGTTTCAGAATGCTACCGTCCGAATAGCAGCCTTTGTCAACTCAGCCAATCATCGTTTTACTAAACGAGGAGACGGATTTGGCTTTTTTAGCTTGGAAGACTACTCAAGCACCACCGAGATTGCGCTATTCAAAGAAGATTATCAACAATTCAAAAATCTGCTCGAACCCGGTTCTTGCGTCTTAGTGGAGGGCACCATACGCATGGATCGATATCGCAATGAATGGACCTTAAAAGTCAATAATGTCCACCTACTCTCTTCCTTACTGGAAAAAAAGACATCGACGATTGAGATTCAATTACCGCTTGCGCAAATTCAACCCAAAATGTTGGATCGGTTGGAGACTCTTTTTAAGGCCAATCGCGGACAAAAAACCTTACGATTTGCGGTTATTGATCCCAAAAACAAGCAAGTTGTGCGATTCCTTTCGGAAAAACGCAAAGTAAAAATCGACCATGAATTGACGGCTGCCCTTCAAGAGATGATGCTCACCTACAAATTAAGCTAAAGATGGCCGACCACCTCATCAAAGGTCAAAAAGGAGAAGACCTGGCCGTTACCTTCCTTACGGAAAAAGGCTTTGAAATCTTAGAGACCAATTGGCGTTTTAAACGGGCGGAAATAGACATCATTGCCAAAGACCACAAGATATTGGTATTTATTGAAGTCAAAACCCGAACAACAGATTATTTTGGAGCCCCCGAAGAATCCATCAAAGACAAAAAGAAACAATTAATGGCCGATGCCGCTTCTGACTACATGCAGCGCATCGGACATGAATGGGAAATCAGGTTTGATTATATCTCCATTATTTTTGAAGACGAGGACAATTTCCATCTCCGGCATTATCCGGATGCCTTTTTTCCGGGGTTATTCTAAATAAACCTTTGCCCTTCACCATCCTCTAATTCAGCACCAAAAATTGCGAAAGCCTTCATCAATCCAATCATAGATACCGCATCTGTTATTTCCCCATCCAAAACCATTTGGTAAGCAGCTTGAAGGGGTATTTTTTGGACCGTTACATCTTCGCTATCTTCCAAATCTTGCTCACCCATCGTCAAATCTTGGGCTAAAAATATTTCGCCATATTCATCAGTAACGGAATTCGATGTATGCAATTCGGCTATTTTCGTCCACTTTTTAGCAATAATTCCGGTCTCTTCTTGCAATTCTCGTCGGGCAGCGTCCAAAGGAGTTTGATCTTGGGGGCAACCTCCTTCCGGAATCTCCCACGTATATTGGTCGAGTGTATATCGAAATTGCCTAACCAACCAAGTATTGCCTTCCTCATCAATAGGCACAATACCGATGGCCAAATTTTTAAACTCGACCACCCCATAAATCCCCGGATTTCCGGAAGGGTTGATGACATCTCGATGAGAGACCTTAATCCAATTATTTTCGTAAGTGACTTTCGACGAAAGCGTCTGCCAAGGTTTTTTCATGTTTTAGCGACTAAACTGGATACTCCAAATACCCCTAAAATCACCTTCTTTATACCCGATAGCCTGATCATTCGGATAAAGTTTTTTGATGGTTTCATAATCGCTTTTTTGCATCGTCTCCCCTATTGTTCCGTGACACTTTAGACAAACAGCCTTCATTTTGATAGGTGCAAAAAACTGAACTTTGTTTCCTTCCAAAGGGACGACCACCGGTTTTAGTGGCTGATTGGCCGCTATTTGCTCTTTGTAGGATGCTAATTGAGCCGCTTCGGCAGCGGTAGGCTTGTCATTTTCATTCCTTACCTTATCGGTCGTTCTGCGGATGGTCGCTTGATGGGCTTTCATCAAGCTATCCACCAATACACTTGCTTGCACATGACAAAACTGTACGGCATTCTTTGGGCCACCGGCTTTCATCGCTTTCTTTAGCTGCCCGGACAATGCCATAAAAGAAGCTTTGGCCATACTTTTACCTTGGTTGACATATTTTTCGGTTTCTTCGGCAGTAAACGCAGCCGGTGTGCTCGGTGATTCATCTTGGTGAATGGCGTCTGTCGCAGCAGATGAATTGGTTGTAGAAGTCGAATTGTTTTTACAACTGACCGCCCCTATCAATAGGGCAAATAACATAAAAAGGGTCCATTCTTTCATAAAACGATTGGATTTGGTGACTATTTTTGTACTCACAGGTACTGACATAAAATGAATACAGGTCAAACAAAAAAAGCCTTCCTTTGATTAATAAAGAAGGCATTTTTTTTTCAAAGAAAAGAAAAAGGACTAAATAGACTCTCTCATCTTCTCATTGCGGTAAGCCGCTTTTAGCTTTTGCTTACGTCTTTTAGTCGTTGGTTTGATATATTCTTTACGTCCACGCAGTTCTTTAATCACCTTAGTGGAGCGATATTTTCTCTTGTAACGCTTAAGCGCTTGAGAAATGGATTCATTATGTTTTACGTCAATGATTAGCATAGTCGCGTTTAAAGTTTTAAAATGGAGTGCAAAGATAGTTGTTTATTTCAAAATATCCTATTGTTTGGGGACTTTTTTTGTAAAAAAAATAAGTTGCTGACTGTTTAAGGGTCTTCCGTTTGCAAGAGTAACAAGGAAACTCAAAAACTTACAAAGGAATGACTATCTTTGCCCTTCACAAAAGCCATGGGTCGTTTATCACAATAAAACGCCCAAATTATCTGTTTTCCATAAAATCACAAAACTATGCAGTCTCCTTTTTTGACCATCTTCTTTTTACTAGCGGTGTCCTTTTTTGCGCAAGCTCAACCCGATCGATGGCAACAACATGTGGATTATCAAATGAATATTGATTTTGATGTCAAAAATCACCAATTTAATGGTACCCAAAAGTTAGTGTACACCAATAACTCACCGGACAAACTTAAAAAAGTCTTTTTCCATCTATATCTTAATGCCTTTCAGAAAGATTCTCAAATGGCTCTACGCGCTCAATCCATGCCTGACACGGACCCGCGAGTCGCCGGCAAGTTTAGGAAGTTAACTCCCAAGGATGAAGGTTTTACGCAAGTAAAAAAACTAACTATGGATGGTCAACCTACCCAATATCATATCGAAGGGACGGTATTGGAAGTCAGTTTACCTAAGCCTATCCTCCCCCATTCTTCTGCGACCTTTGAGATGGAGTTTTTGTCGCAAGTACCTATTCAAATACGTAGAAACGGTCGCAATAATGCGGAAGGTATTGACTATTCGATGTCTCAGTGGTATCCTAAAATGGCTGAATACGATTTGGACGGCTGGCACACCGATCCATATGTGGCAAGAGAGTTTTATGGAGTTTGGGGAGATTTTGATGTTAAAATTACTATTGACAAAAACTATGTGGTTGCTGCCGGCGGATATATCCAAAATCCCGAAGAAGTGGGGCACGGCTATGGTGAAAAAGGATTGAAATTACATTTGCCGCAAGGCGATAAATATACTTATCACTTCAAGGCTCCCAATGTCCATGATTTTGTATGGGCGGCAGATCGCGATTATGTCCACACTAAATTCCAAAGAAAAGACGGGGAAGTTTTGCATTTTTTCTATCAGAAAGGGCCACAAACCAAAAGCTGGGATAAGCTACCGGCCATCATGGACAAAGCCATCGATTATGCGAATGAGCATTTTGGACAATACCAGTACAAAACGTACTCTTTCATCCAAGGTGGAGACGGCGGGATGGAATATCCACTAGCCACCTTGATTACCGGTAATCGACCGCTCAACAGCTTGGTTGGCGTGGCGGTACATGAGCAGATGCATAGTTGGTATCAGATGATGCTGGCTTCTAACGAATTACTCTACCCTTGGATGGACGAAGGATTTACTACATACGCTTCCACAAAAATAATGAATTACCTTGCGGGAAAAGGACTTTTGGGTACGATGAAAGCCCAAGACGATCCGTTTTTGGCTCACTACGCCCGCTACTTTCAAATTCATGAATCCAATCTCGAAGAACCCTTATCCACTCATGCCGATCATTATATGACCAATACGGCTTACTGGACGGGTGCTTACACCAAGGGGGAAATAACGCTTCGCCAACTGGAATATGTCATCGGAGAAGAAAATGTAGCTCAAGGACTATTAAAATATTTTGATGCCTGGCACGGAAAACATCCCAATGCGAATGATTTTTTCCGTATTATGGAAAAACAGTCCGGACTCCAACTTGACTGGTATCAAGAGTACTGGATTCGCACCATTCACGGTATAGACTACGGCATCAAGGATGTCTCCAAAAAATCACGTAAAAAAACCAAAGTCACCCTCGAAAAAATAGGAGTCATGCCGATGCCCCTGGATGTTGTCGTGACGTTCAAAAACGGAGACCAAAAACTTTTTTATATCCCCCTTCGAGAGATGCGCGGTGAAAAAACAGGAGATGTCATGAATACGATGGAAGTAGAAGTCTTACCTGATTGGGGTATTTATGGGAAGGAGTATCAATTTACCATAGAAGCCAAGTACAAGAAAATAAAATCTATTGAGATTGACCCTTCGCACCGTATGGCAGATACCAATCAAAAAAATAATTTGTTGATGGTAAAGAAAAAATAAACAATGTCCAAATCGTTGATATTTTTCATCATGATTAGTTGCTTTGTATTGCCGATGAAGTCTTGGGGTCAAGCGTCGGCAGACTCCACTCTTGCTCTCTCTACGACAAGAAAGAAGGCTTTTCATCCCATTCCCAAACGGGCCTTGCTTTTTGGGTTAATTCCCGGCGGTGGTCAAGTGTACAACAGAAAGTATTGGAAAGTTCCCCTGGTTTATGCCGGATTGGGTTTTGCGACGTATATGATTATTGACAACAAAAAGAAATATAATCGCTACCAACAAGCCCGTATCTATAGGCTTGATGGAGACTCAACTACTGTGGATGAATTTGCAGGCTTATATTCAGATGAAGCACTTTTCAAGATACGAGCCATTTATGACAAAAATGTCCAAAAGGCATACATTTGGACGGGGGTCGTATATAGCCTGAGCATTATAGATGCCTTTGTGGATGCTCATTTAAGTAATTTTGACGTAAGTGACGACTTGAGTATTCGGTGGATGCCTAGCACGTTAGGGGGCACCGGATATGGACTGTCTATTGCTTTGGAGTTTTAGCGCAACAAGCATAATTTATTCATTTACTAAACGCAACAAATGAATAAAAAATGCCCTATCTTTGCGGCGCAAATCTTTCCGCACACTAAAAAGTAAGAAATGAGTATTAAAAAAAGACTTAGTAATCTGGACAAAATGGTCGTTGAAGGGAATATCATCGACGCGTTTGACTTGTATTTCCATGACCAAGTTGTGACCCACAGCGATGCCGGGGATCGCTCCAAAAACAAAGCCCAAAAAAGAGAATGGTTGGTCAAGTTTTTTCAATTAATCCAAAAAGTGGATAAGATTGAATTGTATGGTCAGACCGTTACCGGAAATGTATCCCACTCTAAATTTTCTTTTCATTTTACCACCACTTGGGGGGCTCAATTAGTCTGGAAAGAAATCATCCGACGCACTTGGAAAGATGACTTGGTCATCGATGAGTACTACTACGAAGGTGAACTGCCGGAAACCAAAAAAGAAGAAAAAACTCCTTCTCCCGCCAAAAAAGCCATCAAAAAAGCTGCACCTAAAAAGGTCAAAGAAGCGACACCATCTAAACCGGCGGCCAAAAAGACAACACCCAAAAAAGTAGTCGCTCAAAAAGTAGTCAAAAAAGCAGCCCCGACAAAATCACCCGCCAAAAAAGCTGCACCTAAAATTACCGCCAAGAAGGTAGTCAAAAAGGCCGCTCCTAAAAAACCGGATGATTTGAAAAAAATTGAAGGTATCGGCCCTAAAATTGCACAATTACTCACTGATGCCGGTATTTCTACTTTCGCTAAATTAGCCACTGCGAAGCAAGACAAACTAAAAGCTATTTTAGCTGCAGCCGGCAATCGTTATAAAATGCACAATCCGGCTACTTGGCCTGAGCAAGCCAATCTTGCTAAGAACGGACAATGGGACGAATTGAAAAAATTGCAGGATAGACTTGATGGTGGTCGCCGATAGGATTCACTTGATGTTTGTTAAAATTTTAAAAACTCCGTCATCTTATGATGGAGTTTTTTTTTATTGCCTAGGCAAAAACTTGAGTAAAAAAACAATTTCTTTTACCGGTGGAAAATTAGCATGTATATAACATTTTTTAAGGTTTTGGTTAATTCAAGCTCCATAGGAGTGACATCTTTGTAACCCGCAACGTAGTGGAGGGATAAAAGCATGACCCAACTGCAAGTCATAGCAAGCTATGTTGGAAAAACCAACGCAGAGTAAGAGAAAATTTGAAATTTTTGGTAGTGATCATTGTCTAAAAAATATGCTTCAAATTTTTTCTTAATCAAGGCGGATTTTGGAGGCATAGCAGGTTATGACGAACACTAGCCCGATCTGAAATATTGTATTTTTTGCAATCTGTCATACACATAAAGATAGCTGTTTAGGGACTGCTTTTTTCAAACAGAAACAGGCATTTTTGAGTTTACGAATACTACGCTTCCTCCTAACGTACCGCAAACTTTAAAATCAATCGAGACTCGATAGTTTGGGGAGCGGCTCCATATAGTTGCAACCGGATTCGGCAATTAAAGTGATCCTTGAGCATAAACTCTTTTAAATCTGCTTCTTCGGAGACCAAGTCGATTTGGCTACCCGTTTTTTCCGGTACAGGGTCTCGATAATACGCCGGTAAACGCTTAATACTGCCATTTACTTCATCGTACAACTCAACATCTATACTTTTAATAAAATCATACTCCACTCCGGTCGCATATACGGCGACCATACGCCCATTTTGCGGCAAAATACTCTCAATCGTAGCCGGATCCACCTCATGAAAGGCAAACAAAGAATCGGAAAAAGTAAGGATGTCTTGTATCTCAAAATAGTGGGAGACAAACGGCCCTATCCCCGCATTTATCGTAAAATCAACGGGATACTCCATCTCAAATAAAAAGGCACGTTCATTGTTTTTGCGGCAAGAAACCAATAACAAACCCACAAAGAGTACTAGAAGTGATTTTTTCATAATTTTAAAACGGCGAGCTTGGCGTGTTATTGTTTTTTAACTGTTTACGAGCCCGAAGCTTTTTGCCATCGGAGAAATCCCATTCCCTGCTTACTTTTTTGCTTTCGCTAAATCCCAAAGCGCATCCATTTCTGCAAGGCTCATTTCTTCGATAGGCTTAGGGGCGTGGTCTTCAATGTAATGAAAACGTTTTTTAAATTTTTGATTGACTCTTTCCAATGCAGTTTCCGGCTCGATGCCTATCAATCGGGCGTAATTAATCAAGGAAAAAAGAATATCCCCAAATTCTAACTCTTTTTCCCGAAAGGGCAAATCTTGCTCCATAGCCTCCTTAAACTCCCCAATTTCTTCTTCGACTTTTTCCCAAGCATCCCCCGGATTGCTCCAATCAAAACCCACTTGAGCGGTTTTTTCTTGCATCCGATACGCCTTGACCAGTGCCGGCATAGAATCCGGGACACCGGCCAAGACAGATTTTTTGCCTTCTTTAAGCTTTAATTGCTCCCAATTCCGCTTCACTTCTTCTTCATCGGCGACTTCCACATCACCATAAATATGTGGATGACGTCCAATCAGCTTTTCAGAAACCGCATCTAAGGCATCCGCTATATCCCACGCCCCCGTTTCAGAAGCCATCTTGGCATAAAACACCATGTGCAACATCAAATCCCCAATTTCTTCTTTGATGCCTTCTAAATCTTCCTTTAAAATCGCATCTGCCAGCTCATAGGTTTCTTCGATAGTCAAATTTCGTAAACTTTCAAAAGTTTGTTTCCTATCCCACGGACAGCCTGCGCGCAATTCATCCATGATAATCAAAAGTCGCTCAAAAGCTTTTTTCTTACGTTCCATCTTACTGATTTTGTAGCTTGTGGGATATGCCCATATAAAATATGTGCAAAAGTAAACCTAATTCGTCAACTTATAGAAAAAAAAACTGTTTCTAGGACATTCGATTACCTTTGCTTTCGCTAAAAGAGAAAAAAATGGCCTTTCTATATATTCTCCTAATCATTACGGTGACGGTTGGATTGTCTTTTATCCTATTAAACATCCGTCATATTATTACCGGTCAACAATTTAGGGGTACGTGTGCCTCTGCAAGCCCTTTTTTAAAAGATCAATTGGGTGACTGCAGTTGCGGTGCCGAAGAGCGGGCAGCTTGTACCAAAACCGTGCATGATGATGAATTGGCCGGGCAAGAATACGAAGAAATCACAGCCGACTAACGGTCCTGTCTGCCTGTCGAGTGACAGATTTGCTTCCCTAAAGATCTTGCGTTCTATCCGAGTTTAGGAGTTGAGGAGCCTGCTTTGTCTATCGCTTCGCTTCTTAGGTGACAGGCAGGTTGACGGCACCAGATTGCTAAGCTCGTAGCCTGCCTGCCGATTAGGTAGGCCTGCGGAGAGATTGGTAAGCTGGACTTGTAGCAATTCAAAAATCTTATTTCGTATATCGTAAATCTTAAATCCTTCTTCACCAATCTAACAGGTTCCTAATCCTAAGAGACACCCCATAAAAAAAAGCTTTTTTCCTCCAAAAAACAAAGAAACCTAAACAGTTAACTAATTTTCATTATATTTGCATAGCTATTTAACAGTCGCAGATTTTTTCCACTTCTTACTGCATATTTCCTTAACTCCAACAAAGGACAAGATATAGTAAAAAAGAGACTTTATCTAATCAAATTGATTCCTGCTAAATAGTTACCATTTTTTTACTCCAAACATAAACGCCATGAAAAAGAATCTAATTATTGGGCTATTCGCTTTTGTATCCATTTTTATGTTTTCGGGATGTATAGACTTTCTCGAAGATATTACCTACCACCGTAACGGCTCCGGCTCCTACAAATTCACCGTTGATATGGGTGCCGTCAAATCCCTACTAGATAGTTTTGGGGATGACGAAGAAAAGAAAAAAGAAAAAGACCCCATGGCGGATATGAACAAGACATTTAGTGAGTTGGAAAAAAATTTAGAAAAAGTACCGGGAATCAGTCATTTTAAATCTATCGAAGACACTGCTGCCTACGTTTTTGGATTTTCTTTTGACTTCAAAAATGCCGATGCCCTAGACAAGGCGCTCCATGAACAAAATGACAAACTTTCCGCTTCCACAAAATTATTTTCCGGTGGAAAGCGCATATTTTCGCGTTTCAATGCAGGCAGTTTGGCGGAAGCCATGAAGGATGAGTTGGCCGGTGATGATTCAAATGACGAGGATATGGAAATGGTGAAGTCCATGTTTGGAGATATGAAGCTTCGGACCGTGTACCATTTTGACCGAAAGGTAAAATCATCCTCCAATCCAAACTCACAAATTTCGGCGGACTATAAACAAGTAACGCTTGATTATTACTTCTTCAAACCGGAATTGAATAAAGGAGACCAAGGTGTAGGTACCGTGATTAAATTAAAACGAAGGTAAGTACCTAAAAATCAATGGTTTACAAAATTTAATTCCCTATCACCGGAATTTAAGGTAATTGGGTTATGAGTAGAGACAAGACGTGCCTTGTCCCTACTCATAACCCCCTTGACCCTGCCTGCAGCAGCCACCTACTTATCTTTTAGCCTTCAAACCAAAGACCGCTAAGCTATTACAAAAAACAAGCCTAATACAATGTAATTCAACAAAGCTTTACTACCTTTGCTATCCCCAATGAAAAAAAAGGGGCATCATTACTCACAAAACATACATCGCTTTATGCAAAAGTATCTTTTTATTGTCACTATTTTGGTGCTTGTTTTTAGTTGCAAAAACGAAACGGCCCACCACTCAAAAGAAAATAGCCACAAAACGGACGGTAAGGCTTCCGCTTCTGTCAAGTATCTGGACACACTCATTTTAGATGGGGAAAATCATTTTAAAAGTCTCAGACAAGTCACTTTTGGTGGCGACAACGCTGAAGCCTACTGGAGCTTTGATGACAGCAAATTAGTCTTTCAAGCAAAAAATCCAAAATGGAATGCCCCTTGTGACCAAATCTTTGTCACAGGAGTGAATGATGTCTGGAAAGGCGATCGCGTCCCCCCCATGGTTTCTACCGGCAAAGGGCGTACGACGTGCTCCTATTTTCTGCCCGGAGACACGACGATTTTGTATGCTTCGACACATTTAGCCGGGGATGCCTGCCCACCCGAGCCCAAAAAACGCAAAGATTATGTTTGGCCGATTTATGACTCCTTTGATATTTTTGTGACGGACTTGAAGGGCAATATCAAAAAGCAATTGACGAATACGCCGGGCTATGATGCCGAAGCGACCGTTTCTCCGAAAGGAGATAAAATCGTCTTTACTTCGATGCGTACCGGTGATTTGGAATTGTTTACCATGGATATTGATGGAAGTAATGTCAAACAAGTCACTTCGGAGCTAGGTTATGACGGAGGCGCTTTCTTTTCCCCTGACGGGAAAGAGTTGATATTTAGATCATCCCGACCCAAGACGAAAGAAGACATTAAAAAGTATAAGGATTTGCTGGCAGAAGGCCTAGTGATGCCGACAGAGATGGAGTTGTATATTTGCAATGTAGATGGCAGTAATTTGAGACAGCTGACCCATTTGGGGGGAGCCAATTGGGCACCATTTTTCCATCCTTCCGGAAAAAAGGTCATTTTTGCTTCCAATTATGAATATGAGCGGGGCTTCCCTTTCAATCTGTATCTCATCAACACAGATGGTACCGGTTTAGAAAAAGTAACGGCAAGTGGTATGTTTGATGCCTTTCCGGTTTTTTCTAATGACGGTAAATATTTAGTCTTTTCTTCCAATAGAAACAATGGAGGCGGACATGATACCAACTTTTTTATTGCTGAATGGAAAGAGTAGTTTAGGCATGTTGCCAAAGTACCCAACACCCATTAAGGGAGATTCAAGAACAGAATCATGAAAGGAATAACACCTCATACCATTTTACTCATAATTTGCGGCTATTTTTTGCTGCTGATGGTTATTTCCTGGTTAACTTCTAAAAAGGCTACGAATAGCACTTTTTTTGCGGCAGACCATAAATCTCCGTGGTACTTAGTGGCCTTTGGCATGATTGGGGCGAGTCTATCGGGGGTCACTTTTATTTCTCTACCGGGTATAGTCGGAGCCACTCCTGAAGTCATGAAAATGCTGACCGGCGAAGAAATTGTCCGCCAAAACATCTACTTCTCCTATATGCAAATGGTCATGGGGTATGTCGTGGGTTACGCCGTCATTGCCCTGCTGCTGCTTCCCTTATACTATCGACTAAAACTGACCTCTATCTATCAATATCTTGGTCAAAGATTTGGATACTATACCCAAAAGGCCGGAGCCGGGTATTTTTTGGTGTCCAGAGTTATTGGTGCTTCCTTCCGAATTTATTTAGTGGCTATTGTTTTACAGACGTTTATGATGGATTCATTCGGGATTCCTTTTTGGGCAACCATCTTGATTATGATTTCATTAATATGGGCATATACCTACAAAGGCGGCATTAAGACCATTATCTATACGGATACTTTGCAGACTTTATTTATGCTCATTGCCGTAGTGACAACTATTGCGTATATCGGTTCATCAATGGGTCAGTCGTTTACAGAAATTTTAACAACGGTCAAAAATAGTGAATATTCCAAGGTCTTTTTCTTTGAAAATGGATGGAGCGACCCCAATTTCTTTCCCAAACAATTTTTTAGTGGCGCTTTAATGGCCATTGTCATGACCGGTCTGGATCAGGATATGATGCAAAAAAATCTAACTTGCAAATCTTTAAAAGAAGCTCAATGGAATATGGGTTCCTTTGTATTTGTACTCTTTTTTGTCAATATTTTGTTTTTGGCACTTGGTGCCTTATTGTACATGTATTCATCCAATATTGGTATTGCTTTACCCAAATCTACCGACCAGTTGTATCCCTTATTGGCACTTCGACATTTTCCTTCTTATATTTCGATCATCTTTTTAATAGGCTTTGTGGCGGCGGCATTTTCTAGTGCAGATTCTGCCTTGACATCCTTGACTACATCATTTAGCACGGATTTTTTAGGCATCAGTACCGACCCCGACAAGGTAAAGCCGGATGACAAGAAAAAACGAATGATTTCCCATATCGGATTTTCTCTTTTGGTCATGGCATTGGTCATTTTGGCCAATCAATATAGTGGCGGCTCCGTACTCAATAAATTATTCAAGTTTGCCGGTTATACCTATGGGCCGCTACTGGGTATGTTTGCCTTTGGGATATTCACCCACCGCCAAATCAAAGACAACTTGGTCATCGGAGTGACCTTAGCAGCGGCTATTTTGTCGGTCATCTTGGACTTAAACTCTGCACGTCTATTTCATGGCTTCACCTTTGGTTTTTTCATCCTTGCGGTCAATGGCCTTTTGACTTTTCTGGGTCTTTGGCTTATCTCTTATGAGCCGGATGACATAAATGACTAACTTAATTTTTGGCCTTGGCGCAGCGTAGGCTATAGCGGTCGGCAGACCCGTATCAAAACTTATTAAAAAATCCTTTTTTACACATTTTTTCTATTATCTTTGCCCGTTGCACTACACACTAAAGCGAACCTATGAATCCTAAGCAATTGGAGACCAATCTATTGCGCTACGTCAAACAAAACACGACACCAGCAATTATTAATCGTGGGCACCAAATCACCCTACAAAGAGAACTAGGAATTGTCTTAGAAGAACTTAATATGGACACCCAGCGAGCCACATTCAAAACCGTCGGCAATCCATCATATAATGTACAAATTAACAATTTTCTAAAAGATTTTGGTCCGATAACCAGTTGTAGCTGCCATAGCAATTGGACCAACTTATGTGAGCATCGGGTAGCTGCCATTTTGACTTTGATTGAAGAGATAAAAAATCCGCAAGACCATACCACTCCTAAAACCCAAAAGAAAGAAACCCACCATTCAGGTACGCCCTTACTTTTAGATGGATTTCAAAAACTCACTAAGGAAAAAATTCATCGCTTGTCCGAATATAGAGAAATTATCAGCGCGACACGCAACGTATCGCTAGAGCAAGAAAAACTTGGTCAGGTAACGTTTTCCGTTTTCACCGATTTTTGGGATACATCAGGCATGAAAACGGTGTTCTTTTATAAGGAGGATAAGATATATACCACCTGTTCGTGCAATCTCCCCGTCATAGGTCTGTGCCGCCATCAAGTGAGCGCATTACAATATATGCTTGCGCAAAAAAATGATTTCTTAGATGCTTATAACCCCGCCAAATATGAACCCCAAAAAAACGAACTCGCGCAATGGGCAGGGATTTCAGTAGAAGAATTTGATACGTATTTTGAATTTGATTTTAAAAAGAAGAAATTCATACCCAAAGGAAAACTAGCCGGCTTAATCAATTTTGCGCAAGCATCCACCCCTTTTCCACTCCAATCAGAAGACATCCGTCCTTGGCAGATACCTGCGCCCTTTTTGAACCAAGATGAGCAAGATATTTATGCGATGGGTTACGTTTTTGACATCCACTACGATTATTCTATTCATGCGACCATATATCCGGTCGTTGGCAAAAAATCGACCACTTCCTATCTCAAATCCCTTAAGGAATACGACCCTAATCAAAATTTACCGCTAGAAAAAACCCATAAAGATCACCAAATCACCCCGCTGTTGGCCGTAACTTCTCTTCGCTATTCGGATGACCAAAAATTTAGTCCGGACGAAAAAAGTAAGCAGCAATTTTTGGATTATCAAGCGATTATTCCCTTGCTTGCGCAAAATCCAAATACCTATTTGCGAAAGCATCGGTTGACTCACAAAATCAAAAGAAAGGATATTCGACTTATTGAAGTCTCTGCGACTCCTGCTCGATTATTCTTTGAATTATCGGAAGATGATGATTTTTTGACCCTTAAAGCAAAATTACAACTTGGCAACCGCTCAATTCCCATCCCGACCACTTCCCTATCTCGGACACTAATCTCTCCTTTTTTAGTCAAAAATGCCGGCGTTCTTTATCTCCACGAAAACTATAACCAGGTAAGGATTCTTCAAAAATCAATCGCCGAACAACCCATCTATAAAGCCAAGCGAGAAGATGCGGAGTTATTTTTTGAGAAAATTGTCTCCCCGGCAGCCTCCATGTTCCCTATCAAATGGGGCGCTTTGCAGAATTATGAAAAAAAATCCATCTTCTTGGAAGTCAAAGAAAAACAGATTTATATCAGTGATGTGGGCAACTATATCCTCTTTGAGCCCGCCATCCAATATAAAGATGGTTCTGTCATCAAATTAGCCACCCAAGGTCAACCTTTTTCCAAGATGGATAATGTATTGACTACTTATCAAAAAGATGAGGAAGCCGAAAAAGAACTCATGGAGTTTATGACCCGTTTGCATCCTGATTTTGCGACTTCATTTTACAAAGGAGTTTTTTATTTGAATTACAATCAATTGCTTAAACAAGATTGGTTTTTTGATTTCTTTGCCGCCACCAAACATGCCCATATCCGGCTTTTTGGAGTCAAAAAATTAAAACGGCTCAAGTATTCCCCGCACCGCGCCCAAATTTCTACAAACATCTCTTCCGGTCAAGATTGGTTTGACCTAAACATCCGCGTGTCCTTCGGAGACGAGGTCGTCAAGCTAGCAGATTTACGCAAGGCCGTCATCAAACAAAGCAAATTCATCCAACTCAAAGATGGCAAACTTGGCCTAATCCCCGAAGAATGGCTCCAAAAACTAGCCGGCTATTTTCGTGTCGGAGAAATGCAAGCCGACCAACTCAAAATCTCCAAACGTAAGTTCTCCATTATCGACCAACTGTTTGAAGACATTGATAATCAAGAGATTCTGGAAGAATTGGCCGAAAGGCGCAGAAAAATCAAAACCTTCAAAAATATCAAAAAAATAACCATCTCCCCCCATATTACCGCCACGCTCCGCCCCTATCAAAAAGAAGGCATCAACTGGTTACACTTCTTAGACGAGTTCAAATGGGGCGGCATCTTGGCCGATGATATGGGACTTGGAAAAACCATCCAAGTTTTGAGCTTACTCCAAAACTTAGTGGACCAAGGTCGCGGCCCGCACTTAGTTGTGGTCCCGACGTCTCTCCTGTTTAATTGGCAAAATGAAATCAAAAAATTTGCTCCGGCACTGGATTACCACTTGCATTATGGCTCTGACCGAGAAAAAAATCTAAGTAAAATTAAAAATCACGATGTCATTTTGACGACTTATGGAGTGGTATTAAGAGATATTCCTTTTTTGCAAGACCAACCATTCTCCTATGTCATTTTGGACGAAAGTCAAGCCATCAAAAACGTGCTTTCGCAAAGGTATAAAGCTTCTTGTCTATTGCAAGCAGAAAATCGGATCGCTATGACAGGCACCCCGATTGAAAATAATACTTTTGATTTGTATGCACAGATGAATTTTTTAAATCCCGGATTTTTAGGTTCTCAAGTAGGTTTTAAACGCGATTATTCTAAACCGATTGATAGCGACCAAGATGCGCATCGCGCGCAGGAATTACAAAAACTCATCAGCCCGTTTGTCTTGCGACGTACAAAGGAGCAAGTGGCTCAAGAGCTTCCGCCAAAAATAGAAGACTATATCTATGTCAACTTGGGCACGGAGCAGCAACAAGTCTATGAAGCCTTTCGGAATAAGTACCGCGATTTTCTATTGGGAAAAATTAGAGAAGAAGGCTTAAACAAATCCAAAATGTATGTTTTGGAAGGATTGACTAAGCTGAGATTAATTTGTGACTCTCCATCCTTAGTCGATGGCGGAAAATATGCCGGAGAAAGTGCCAAAATCCAAGAATTAATCCGACACATCACCGAAAAAACGGCTAATCACAAGATGCTCGTCTTCTCGCAATTTACCAAAATGCTGGCGCTCGTCAAAGGCGCTCTCGACCAAGAAGGTATCGCTTACGAGTATCTGGACGGCCAAAGAAACCAAAACCAACGTAAGACCAGCGTCGAAAACTTTCAGAAAAATAAAGATATTCGTGTTTTTCTCATCAGCCTAAAAGCCGGAAATACCGGTCTCAATTTGACGGCCGCTGACTACGTCTATCTCCTTGACCCTTGGTGGAATCCGGCCGTTGAAAGCCAAGCCATTGACCGAACTCACCGCATCGGACAAGACAAACACGTCATCGCCTACCGTATGATTGCCAAAAATACCATCGAAGAAAAAATCATGAAACTGCAACAACGCAAAAAGAAATTAGCCGCCGAATTGATACAAACCGACGAAAGCGTCATGAAAAGCATCAGTCAGGAAGATATTTTGGAATTGTTTAGTTGAGAAACGGTGGCCGCAGTTGGAGTTTGTCCCCCATATATTATTTCTGGTTGTTTTTTGATATAAGAGATAGGGACAAAACCCAATCGTACCCAGAAACGGTTGATTATTACGGACTATGTACCTGAACAAAAAACTGCGGATACCTTAACAGTCACAAAAAAAGTAACTGTAAAGATAACCACAGGTTTACGGGCACAATCAGAATAAATGTCCATTTATTTTGGGCGTGTCCCTAAAAGGTTGCACTCAAACTCAAACCATAGGTCCTTCCTATGACATATTTTGACCAGATATAAGTTCCCGTATTTTTTGTACCGGCATCATAGGCGGTTAATCTTTCTGAATCCAAAATATTATTCACGCTTACGCCCAATTTATAAGCCTTGTTGCTCCCAAAGCGATAAGTCACTTTTGTGTCCAAGGCATGAAACGGTTGCTCATAGACATCCGGGTTAACACCAATCCCCACAACAATCAACTGCGGCCCTTGCACATTGTAGGAAAGATTTGCTTCAAATCGTTGCTGATCTCCCCGGTAACTTAAACCGGAATTGACCAAATATGGAGCTTGTCCCACCATGGTACGTGTATCATTATCATAAAGACCCACCTTATTGCTTCGCTTGATGGCTGATTGAACCCATGAAGCATTGATGTTCCAATAGAAATTATGCAGTGCCGCAATAAAACCTAAATTCTTTTTGACTTCCACTTCTACACCCAAAGCTTGGGCATGATCGTGGTTTCTTGGCGTATAACTATCCGGAGAGACTTCATTATAAGACTCTAGTTCGATGGGATTGGTAAAATACTTATAAAAAGCACTAATCGAAACCAACTCACCATTTTCAAAATAGTTCTCCCATCTCAAATCCAAATTATCAATATTGGATACTTTTAAGTTGGGATTACCAATAAAATTACGTCCGGTAATAGGGTCTTGTATTTGCGCAAGCGACTTCTCCTTAAAGGTCGGACGCGCCAAAGTCCGGTTATAAGACAACCGAATATTCATTTTTTCACGCGGTGAATAAACAATATTAGTCGATGGCAGAATACTAAAATTGTCCATAATCTGCTCATTTACAAACTTCTTAGTACCCAAATTATTTTGTCCGGTATAAAGAATAGTTGATTGCTCGGCACGCGCCCCAAATATTAATTTTAGCTGCTTATTAATCGGCAACACGCTCATAGCATATCCGGCAAAGACCATCTGTGACGCATTAAAAGTATTGGCCGGCTCATAATTTCCTTTGATGTAAGCACCTTGGGTTCTATCGGGAGTCCAAAGGTTTTCTTCCTTCAAAATATTATCCGGATTGCCTTGATAATCAAATTCACCTTGATTTTTTACTCTCACCAAATAAGTCAAAATAGAATAATCCCGTTGCTTAGCCAGCCCCAGAAACCCAAATTTAATACTGGCTTTTTGGTCATTCCACTGTGTGAAATTATACTTAATATCTACTTTTGAATTAATCATATTCTCCTTCAAGTTCCGAAAACTTCTTCTCACGTCCGCCCCTACTGCCGGGTGTAAAAGATACTTGCCATCAGAAGTCAACTCAAATCCGGTACTCCGTACATCCGGCTCATTCAACGACACAAATGAAGGAGAGATTTTCCATTTTGTTTCCCATTTTCCTTCTTTCAACAAGTGCTTGCCGTGTAAGTCCAAGGTCGTCACTCGCCTTTCGGAAAAATATAAAACATCACGCTCAATAGTAGATGGATTATCAGCGTAGTCAATGGCTTCCAACTTGGCAGCACGATCTTCCCCATTGATAAGTGATAGTAAGGTAAAGCCAACTTTATGTTTAGCGGTTTTGATGGCTCCACCAACCAAGGCACTTGTTAAGGTATTAATGGTACTTTGGGCACCGGTAATCCCCCTATCCAAAGACATTTCATAATCATCCGTTTTTTCGGCAACGTAAAACCCGTACTCCGCATGATCATAATGCCTCCAATTTCGCTTATAATTAAGTGACGCAATATAACCAATGGTCACTTTGTCAAGTTTATGTCGATTGCCAATGGAAAAAGAAGCGCCGCCATTTAACTTGCTTTTGGTCGGATTAGCCGCCAACTCGCTACCCATCGCCTTGGTCATCCTGTACAATGCGGGATCATTCAAAGATTCATCGGGTACTTCAGTTGTCGGATCAAAGCCAAGAGCACGTGTGCCATCATCAAACCCTAATTTGTCATATCGCCCCCCATCATAGGATCTAAAATCGTTAATTAAGTTGCTATTGGGGTTAAAACTTCCCGAGAGAGAGAGCTTCATGGACTTCCTTTCGGGAAAATCCTTAGGCACAATATTGACCACGCCCCCACTAAAATCTCCCGGCAAATCCGGTGTAAAAGTCTTGAAAACCAATATGTTATCAATAATATTGGTGGGGAAAATATCTATCTGCACAGCGTTCTTGTCCGGATCCAAACCTGGAATTTCCATCCCGTTAAAAATGGTTTTAGTATATCTGTCCCCAAGCCCCCGAACATATACGTTTTTGCCATTCTGTATCGACACGCCTGTCACCCGCTTAATCGCATCTGCGGCATTGCTATCCCCACTTCTCGAAAAGGTCTGGGCAGAAATACCGTCCACCACACTCACTGACTTTCGTTTCAAAGTACTCAATGCTGTCTCCGTATTTTGAGTTTGGCGAGCGGTCACCACCACTTCTTCGAGTACGTCCCCTTCTTCAGAAAGTGAAATCGCCCCCAAAGTAAGTACCTCTTTAGGTTTAACATCTATCTCCTTGATAATCGTCTTGTAACCGATATATGAAAAATCTAATACATAATGCCCCGGTGACAAAACCAAGGTAAATTTACCATCTAAATCAGTCGATACCCCCGTTGTTTTTTCTTTGACAAGAATATTCACAAAAGGCAATGGCTCCCCTGTACTACCATCAATAACGACCCCGGTGACTTCCCCTTCCTGAGAATAGGTAAAGCTCATCACAAACAAGGAGAAAGTAAGAAAAAGAAAAGAAAAGCGCTGCATAATTTTTTTGGATTTTAGGTGTACCCTTTGCAAAGTCACCTCATAATTATTGTAAAAAACTGTTTAGGTCACTCCAGCTCTTGTCATAAAATATCTTTTATGCTCAAAATAGGGAGACCTAAACAGTTAAAAAAAATCTAGCTTGCGCAAACAAGCTAGAAATCACTAATTCAAATATTACTGAATAAAACCTTTCTTCTTAGCCCAAGTCCAATCAAAAGCAGTCTTGTCGGTAGCTCCTTTTGTAAAACTGGATACAACTGCATTTCCTTTTTGTGACCAAGCATTGTCCAAAGCAGCTTGATAAGATGCCTCCACAGCGTCAAAACAAGTTGTTTGCTTTGAATAAACATTGTACATGTCTTCAACAGCACCTGTCTTTATTTCGCAATCTGTCACGTTAAGTGTTCCACCGATTGCATGTGTATATGCGTCTGTCTTTTCAGCACAACTGTTTGCTTCATCAAACTTTGCAGAAACCTTGACGAACTTAGAGTAACCTTCAAAAGTGACGTTCTTGATAGTACCTTGTGCTTTAGATTTCAAATCTGCACCACTACCATTACCATCTACCGTACGAATTGTACCGTTTTGAAGCGTAAATAGACCATCTGTATGAGTCGATCCTTCAGGACCGTCAATCTCTAATCCTTCGTCTGTACCGGAACCACCATGAACAACATAGAAATTATCAATAGTTCCCGAATAATTTTGGTCAATATCCAAACCATCGTCATCTTGGAAAGCAATCACTACATCATTTAAGTTAACCGTACCACCAAAAAACTCGATACCATCGTCCAAGTTAGCGACGATTTCTATGTGATGAATCGTTGTGCCATTACCTACACCACCAAGAGTCAATCCGTTAATTTCATTACCTTCTCCGATAACTGCTCCACCGTGACGAATAGATACGTAGGCTAAAGTACCGGAATTATCAGCAGGATCTTCTCCACCGTATTTTCCGTAAGGTTCATCGGCAGGAATACCTTCTACTTGACCAATGACATCCCCATCACCGGTGGATACAGGCGCTTTACCAAGGATAATCATTCCGCCCCATTTTTCTCTATCATTCTCATCCAGATTAGTACCGGAAGTTTCTCCTATTTTTATATTATCCAAAACAGACGTAAAAATAATAGGCTTAGCTGCTGTTCCCACAGCATTAATCTTACCCCCTTGAGCAACAACCAAGGCAGAAGCCAAAGAACCGGCTCCGGTACGTCCTTTAACAATTGTTCCGGGCTGAATAGTTAATGTAACACCGTCTCCTACGACAACCTTTCCGGCTAATTCATAGATTTTATCGGCAGTCCAAGTCGTAGAAGCATCAAGCAAACCGGAAACCACCACATTTTCGGGTGTAGGAGTCGGGTCTGTTGTAGTTGTTGTGGCTTTTTTACAGCTAGAAAGAAAAGCCATAGCTGCAAAAAGTAAAATCATACTTTTGACGAAAGTCTTTGTCATTTGAGAAGTTTTTTTGTTTAGACAAAATTAGATTAAAAATTTCGCTGCAAAGGTCTCATTTTACCGCACACACATAAAGAAAGAGCTATTGAAGAATAAGTAAAATTTGGCTTCAAAAACTTAACGTTAAATTTACACTCCATAATTCTCGTAAAGCGCGAATGGTCATACCTTTGATGTATGCAAGCACCAAAAAGGAAGATTCTGTTGGTTGATGATGATGATGCAGTACTTGAATTTCTGTCGTACAATCTCATCCGAAAAAATTTTGAAGTGCAAGTCGCTTCAAATGGTCAAGAAGCCCTAGATAAAGCGAAACCTTTTCAGCCGGACATCATTATTTTAGATTGGATGATGCCCGAAATGGATGGCATTACCACCTGCCGGAAATTTAGAGAAGACCCCGACTACAACGAGACCATCATCACCTTCCTGACGGCCAAAGACGATGACTTTTCAAGGATTGAAGGCTTTGATGCCGGAGCCGATGATTACATCCACAAGAGCATCAAACCCTTGGTATTCATCGCTAAAGTCGAAGCACTCCTGCGCAGAAAAGGCAAAATTGTCGAAGACTCGGGCAATATTCTATTTCAAGACCTTTCTGTCAATCCCCACAAAAGAAGAGTCCAAAAAAAGGGTCAAAAAATAGAACTAACCAAGATTGAATACAATCTCCTACTCTTATTCCTTTCGGACAAAACCAAAATATTCTCTAGAGAAGAAATCTATAAAATCATCTGGGGAGAAGACATTATTGTCGGAGATCGCACCTTGGACGTACATATTCGTAACTTACGTAAAAAAATCGGCTACGACATGGTGGCCACCCACAAAGGCCAAGGATACTCCATGACAGAAGAATAACAAAATCTCTATTTAAGCTTCGTCAGCTTCCGCAAAAACAGATGATCACGCCGGCGCCCTGCGACCATGGCTCTTCTCCCTCATCCAACCATGGACATATACCCATTTATTCAATTGATTATCAACACATTAAACAAAACCCAAGAACACTTCACCAATAAATCAAACAACCAAATAAAAACCCCACCAACCACTCCCCCCTATTGCCCACCAACCTAACTATCCTCACTCTAAGATTGCCCCCATTCCCAAGAACTAAACAAGCCCATCTGCATCATAAGAAAACATATACAAACCATCCAACTTTACCCCACAAAGTCTCCAACAATTCATATCTTTGCAAAGACATCAATCAATTTATCACCAAAAGCAGCTTGCTGCGCCCCTAAAAGCAGTTTACTGCGCCTCCAAAAGCAGCTTGCTGCGCCCCAAAGACCAAAAGCGCCACAGGCGCGCCCCAAAGACCAAAAGCGACCGCAGGGAGCGCCCCAAAGACCAAAAAAATGACAAAACCCATCATCTTCCTCCTCACCCTTTCAATATTTGCACAAAGCTGTAGTATGAAAAATAAATCTATGACCTCCTCGCACCCCTCAAAAATGTATCAGCATTTGGCGCAAGCCCCTAAAGCAGCCATAAAACCAAAAAAATTGGTCAAACACGGGGATACTAGAATCGATCCGTATTATTGGCTCAACCAAAGAGAAAATCCGGAAGTCATCCACTACCTCGAAGCCGAAAACGCCTATACGGACAAGGTCATGTCGCACACCAAAAAATTTCAGGGAGACTTATTCCAAGAGATAAAAAGCCGTATAAAAGAAACAGATATGTCTGTCCCATACAAGAAAAACGGCTATTGGTACTACACAAGATTTGAAGAAGGAAAAGAGTATCCTATTTTTTGCCGAAAGGCGCAAAACCTTGATAATCAAGAAGAAATCATGCTCAATGTCAACGAAATGGCCAAAGGACATGATTACTACCAAGTCGGCGGATTAAGCGTAAGCCCCGACAATCGCCTGCTTGCCTATAGTGTGGACACCGTCTCCAGACGTAAATACACCATCTATGTCAAAGACCTAAAAACCGGAGAATTATTCAAGGACATCATCCCCAATACAACCGGAAGCACCGTCTGGGCCAATGACAATAAAACCCTATTCTTTACCAAAAAAGACAAAACACTACGTGCCTTCAAAATCTATCGTCATAAATTAGGAAACAAAAGAGATGTGCTCGTTTTTCACGAAAAAGACCCTATTTATAACTGCTATATCTACAAGACAAAATCCAACAAATTTTTAGTGATTGGCTCTGACGCCACCCTTTCTTCCGAAATGCGTATTTTGGATGCCGACAATCCTACGGGCAAATTTAAAATCTTTCAACCGCGGGAGCGCAATCATGAGTATCATATTGCCCATTTTGAAGATAAATTTTATGTCATCACCAATTGGAATGCCCAAAACTTCAGACTCATGGAAACCCCTGTGGCAACCACCGAAAAAGCCAATTGGCAAGAAGTCATCCCACATAGTGAGACCGTATTAATTTCAAACATCGACGTTTTTAAAGATTATTTGGTGTTAAGTGAACGTAAAGACGCCACAGAACAAATCCACATCCTGCCGGTAAAAGGGAAAGATTATTACATTTCTTTTAAGGAAAAAGCTTTTTCAGCCTATCCAACTACTAATTTGGATTTTGATACCAAAACCTTGCGCTTCTCCTATACCTCTATGACAACCCCACGATCTGTCTTTGATTTTGACATGGAATCCCAACAAAAAACCCTTCTAAAGGAGCAAGAAGTACTCGGAAACTTTGATAAAAATAACTATCAATCAGAACGAATTTTTGTCACGGCAAGAGACGGAAAAGCCCGGATACCCGTATCCATTGTGTACAAAAAAGGACTAAAAAAAGATGGCTCTGCTCCTCTTTTAGAGTATGGTTACGGTTCGTATGGATACAGTATGGATCCTTATTTCAGTAGTGTACGATTGAGTTTATTGGATCGGGGATTTGTATATGTGATTGCCCATGTCCGTGGTGGACAAGAATGGGGACGTCAATGGTACGAAGACGGCAAACTATTGAAGAAAAAGAACACTTTTACCGATTTCATTGATGTAGGCAAGTATCTAGTTCGCCACAAATACACGTCCCCTGATCGACTTTTTGCGCAAGGAGGCAGTGCCGGCGGACTGCTCATGGGTGCCGTCATCAATATGGCGCCTGAATTATACAAGGGAGTCATTGCCCAAGTTCCTTTTGTAGATGTGCTCACGACCATGCTGGATGAATCTATCCCATTGACCACAGGAGAATATGACGAATGGGGCAACCCAAATGATCCCGTTTATTATAACTACATCAAGTCCTATTCCCCCTACGACAATATTGAAGCGAAGGACTACCCCGCCCTTTTAGTCACTACAGGATTACATGATTCACAAGTCCAATATTGGGAGCCCGCCAAATGGGTCGCCAAACTTCGAGCAACCAAAACAGACCAAAACCCCCTATTGCTACATACCAACATGGAAACCGGTCACTCCGGTGCTTCAGGACGTTTTGAATACCTCAAAGAAGTCGCCTTAGGTTACGCCTTCCTGCTCGACTTGATGAATATTGAAAATTAATATCTCTTTAACAGCCCATAATCTACTCCCATGCAAATAAATATCATCGGCCTAATGTCTGGCAGCTCCTTAGATGGGTTAGATATGGCTTATTGTCGTTTTGAATTTGAAGAAAGGCCACAAAAAGATCAAATTCAATGGGCTATTTTGGACGCAACCACCATCCCATATCCGGATGAGTGGCAACAACGCTTGCGCAAAACGACATCCATGTCAGCAGTCGATTTAGCGGAGACAGATGCGGCGCTTGGAAAATGGATGGGCCAACAGGTCAAAGATTTTGTCAATAAAAAGCATTTGAACGTAGATTTGGTGGCTTCACATGGACATACTGTTTTTCATTTTCCGGAAAAAGGATTTTCTTTTCAGATAGGCAATGGGCATCACCTTGCGGAAAAATGCCACTTACCCGTCATATATGACTTTCGGATGGCTGATATTGCTGCAGGCGGACAAGGCGCCCCCTTGGCACCGGTCGCTGATGAATGGCTTTTTCCTACTTATGATTTCTTTCTCAATGTGGGTGGAATCGCTAATATTGCCTGCCATACACAAGACGGTTTTGTCGGATATGATGTCATAGGAGCCAATCAAATTTTGGATGCCCTTGCGGGAAAAATGGGACTCCATTTTGATGAAGGTGGACAGATTGCCGCCAAAGGCACCGTCAATCCGGAGCTGGCATCCATAATTCAAAATATAGACTTCTTTCGACAACCCTACCCTAAGTCGCTTGACAATCAATGGGTTATACACAATATGATAGCGCCTATTCTAGCATTTGATGATAACATCCCCAACAAAATGGCTACAACCGTCGAACTTATCGCCCAATTCGTCGCCAAAGAAATCAATCAGCTCCTCCCCATTGCTCAAGGCAACCAACACCAATTATTGGTCACCGGCGGCGGCGCACACAATACCTTTTTGATGCAAAGACTTCGAGAATACACCGATTCAAAAATTGAAATCATCATTCCCGATTCACAAATCATCAACAACAAAGAATCCTTATTAATGGCTCTTCTGGGTCTTTTGAACCTATACGATATCCCCAATAGTAGCCCTTCTGTGACAGGTGCTTCGAGAAATACTGTGGGGGGCACAATGGTTTAGTGAAAAACCGGGCAAAAATAGATATAAAAGAACATTTTGGAACAAAAACTTGCCCGACCTAAATAGTCACTTTATTTCTGAAAATAACGCCCAACCTTCAGTACTTCTTCCTTACCAAAGAGTGCAAACTTAACCGCCAAAGGTTGATTTTTATATCTTTTCACTTCATAGACTTCAAAATGCAAACTCGGCTTCGTTGTTCGACCTGTTTCACCACTCAGCGCTAAAAGAGCTCCTTTTTTTACTTCCTGACCAAACACCACGTTATTAGATTTCGGAGAAAGATGCCCATATTTGGCAATGGTGCCGTCTTCGTGCATGATTAAAATATAATTATCAAAATCAACACAAGTCCTTTCCGGACAAAATTTAGAATTGTTCATCACTACCTTGACAACTTTGCCGGCTCTAGCAGCAAAAATTTCTGTCCCTATGGGCAAAGAAAAATCAACCGTTGTTGCCCGATTAGCCCGCTTTTTTCGTTTCTTCTTTTTGAACTGCTGATTATCTACAACAATAGTATCCGACTTAAAAGGAATTTCATACACGACATTATCATCATGTTTGGAATGGTAAAAATTGCCGATTCGATAAGTATATTCATAGTCAATCTTATACTCCTTACCTACTTTGACAACTGCAAATATTTTTTTCCGGCTCTCACCCGGTAAAACAGTCTCACTCCCCTTCATGTTTGACCTTTCTATCCCTGTCCCCGATGCCGTGATATCAACAACAAATGGGAGCATTCGCGTCCGATTTGTGGCAAAAAAAGTGACTGCATACTTCACATGAGAAATAAAAACTCCAGGAGGACGTAAATCATCTAAAAATTCAATTTTAATCTCATTTTCATTGTTTATAGTATTCGTATAAATGAGTTGTCCAAAAGAAAAAGACACAAATGTTCCCATCAAGACAAGCAAGGTAAAAATTCTAAATTTCATGGCTTAAACATTTTTTAAAAACAAAGGCAATGTAAAGATTTTGTAACTGTTTCGGTAATCTGCAAGTTTCCCCCAAGTACGTTACCTTTTATAAACTCCAAACAACCAACTGGCTATCAACTTATTACATTCAAAAATAAAAAAAAGTGGTCTCAAACAATAAAGCAATCCTATCATTATGTTTGATTCTTTTCCAATCTACCCCAAATTCCACAAGAAATAGGACATGACCTAATCATTTCCAATCACTCACAAAGCAAATAAATAGGTCCAACCTGAATCTCATTAGACCGATGACCTGCCCGATCTTGGATGTAAAGCGAATAATAGAGCGTATCTCTAGACTTGGTTGGAGAGATACCACATGGGGCTGTACCGTCATCAAAAATACAACAAGCCGTAAAAATCTTAAGATCTACCGTCCCGGAAATACCATTACCTGCACCTTCTTCAGGTATAAATGGAATCTGAAAAGTATTTCCTTCATAGCCATCCCTAGAGTCTATCAAAAAAACATTGGGCCCAACGGGATCCGTACTGGAAGGCTTGGCCCCCAAATCACCGTCACCGTCCGTAAAAGAAAACCGGACAACCATAGTATCTTCATTTTGACTTCCTTGTCTCATCACTTGCTTGCTCAGCCCCAAAAACTCGATTACCGGCTCATTCGGATAATTGGGTGGTTCTACACAGCCCCAAAACAATAATGTAAATGTAAAAAAAACAAAGAGTAAACGATGCATGGATTTCTGTTTTAAATAACAACAACTCCGGATGAATATGACAAACGATTTTTTGCTAAAAAAGAGCAAAATATGGCTCAAAAAGAGATTTTTCCAAAAAAATGATTCTTGTAGAGCATTTACAGCAACTAAGTTAAAGGGATTTAAGCGTTTATGCAAATAAACCAAGCCCACTCACAAATCTGACACCATCAAATTGCAACCCCTTACATCACTTTGATCATACCGCCCCAGCACTTCAAAACGTTGATGGTCCACCAAACGACCGATATCATCCGTCGCAATAAAACTGCAACTATCTAGATTTGCTAAATCGATGACATTTATTAATCCTGTTTTTCCGAAAGGCACCAAGGAAAAAGGATCATTCACTTCCCTTAGCAAAATCCGCATGGTGGCACCGGGGTGGAAAATACCATCTCCATCTGAATAAGCTTGGGATAATAACTCCGTCATCCCATATTCTGAATGAATCTCAGACACATTAAATGCCCTTTTTAATTCGTCATGCAATGCTTCTCGAATAATCTCTTTTCGTCTTCCTTTCATTCCACCGGTCTCCATAATGATACATTCGGACAAATCCGCCGGGTAAGCTTCCGCAAAATCCAATAATCCGAAACTCACACCCAATAAAATGGTTTTCCGACTTTTCGTAGCTTGCGCCAAAACTTCATTCAAGCCCTTAAAATCATCCAGATAAAATCCACTCAATGGACTTTCTGTCTTTGAAATAAAATCATCAACCATTGCCACTAACGAGGAGTTTTTTCTTTCCAAGTACCCCGGCAATAGGGCCAAAAGGTGATAGTCCGTAAGTTGTCCGTACTGATTTTCAAATATTTTCCGAGCGTTATCCAAATAAAAGGCCTTGTCCCTTACATAATGTACGGAAGGAATACTCCCCGTAGTTCCACTACTTGCAAAGGAAATAGAAGGAGCTATCTCCCAACTTCCTGTTTTAACAACAAAATTTTTAAAAAAAGAAATAGGTAAGAAAGGAATATCCTCTATCCTTGACACCTGCTTTTTAAATTGCCCCGATAGCAATAAAAAACGACGGTACACCTCGTTATGAACAGATTGATACTCATAGACCTTTAGCGCAAGCTCATCGAAAGACCAGTCTGTGGAAGTGAGTCGTTGAAGTAATTTTTTACGCAAGTATTTTTTGACAAAGATAATAGAGTTACTCAAAAGAAAAAAGGGATGCACCATTTCGGTACATCCCTCATCATATTATTCTGTAATTGTTTAGGTTTAATTACTTTTACCTAAAGAACTACTTCACAGTAATCTACTCTTTTCTAAGCTTCATCATCCGCACATCACCATCAACGGTCACCTTCACAAAGTAGAGACCGGAAGCCAAGTCAGGAATTAAGAACCTGCGTGGGCCACTGTTGCCGGATTCCATAGTAAAGGTCTTAACCACCTTACCGTTTGTATCGAAAATGGATACTTCGCCGTTTGTCACTTTGTCTTTCATCACATCGACATAGAAAACTTCACCGGCCGGATTAGGAAACAATGCCAACTCCTCATGCCCGGATTTTTTAGCCATAATCTTAATAATATCCGAGCTCATTTCAAAGCCATTAGGCCCTTTCATGACCACTCTATAAAAATTAGTGCCATTACGAGGATGTTCATCTACGTAAGTATAGGTATTATAACCATTAGAAATACCGTGCCCCAGCATAACTTCCATCGCCGCAAAATCTTCTCCGGTAGCCGAATGCTCGACTTGATACGAGAAATCTCCATTTTCAGCACCGGTCACCCATTCCAAGCTAACAGCTTGATTCGCATAATTACCTGTAATACTCACAAAATTACCTCCACAAGTGTCTTTAACTGTAATAGTTAAACTAGGTGGTTCAAGATAATTCACACATCCTGCTCTACGCACACACTTCCTATAAACAGTCGAAGAAAATAAAGCAGGTGGCTGGTAATTTGGTGTATTAGAGCCGGGTATAGGCGCCAAAGCAGCACCCGGTGCTCCTTTCATCCAGATATATTCCAAGGCTCCGGAGCCACCAAATGGTTCAATCAACGTAATCAATTCATTAGGCACTTGACCCGGACAAATCGATTGATCGTAACCGATAGTTCCTGCGCCCGCCACTTGATCACAAATCACATGGATACCTGCATCCAAAGAAAGATTATCTCCCCCGGCTAGGGTAACGGTGAAAGGTACAGTCCGACCGGACTCTCCACTGGCATCGCTATCTTTATTATCATTGGCTCCGTTTATCTTAGTAAACTGATAGCCTTGTGGCAAACTTGCCGGGTCAAATTCAATCACATAAGTCCCGTCTTCTACACAATCAAACAGATACAATCCATCGGCATCAGTCGTCGTTGTTGCAACAACAATATCATCGGCAGTGCCAATATTACCATCAGGACCGACACCTATCAAGTTCACAACAAAACCTTCAACACCGTTGTAAGCTCCATTTTGAATCCCATCTTGATCATCATCATACCAAACAAGGTCTCCAACACTCACACAGTTCTTTATTAAACCGGCATCCAAAGTTGGATTATATTCACCGGAGGCCAAAGTCACCACTTGGGTCATTCCGGTGTTAGGATCGACATCGCTATCCAGCGCATCATCACTACCTGCATTGGAAGTTGTAAAATCATGGTTATCCGGCTTAGTAAAAGTAACCTTATAATCACCTGGAGGCAATGTAAACATATACATCCCATTCGCATCTGTTACGGTACTCAAATCAATCATCAATCCATAAGCAGATGTACCCGTCACTTGAGCCGTAACTCCTTCAACGCCCGCTTCATCGGCATCTTGAATACCATTAGAGTTGGCATCTATCCAAACATAATTGCCTAACTTGGCAGGGTCTTCTAATGTCACAGAAGATTCACAAGTACAACCTGTAACATCATCCTTTACGACAACAGTATAAGTACCTGCCGATAGACCGGTAATTTGTTGGCTGGTTTCTCCGCTATTACTCCAAGCAAAAGAAAAGGAACCGGGATGACCTCCGTTCATAGTAACCGTAGCCGACCCATCACTTCCTCCAATACTGCTAATATGTGCTCCATTATAACTTGAAGCAACAATCGCATTACAAGTAAAACCGGCAGTGGAGCCCACTGTAACGGTAGCACTGGCAGTACAATTATTAGCATCCGTGACCATCACAATATAATCACCGGCTTCCAAATACATGGCCATATGCGTCGTCTGTCCAAAAGAGTCATTCCATTTATAGGTATATGGTGGTGTTCCTCCGCTTGCCGTTACCATGGCTGTACCATTGGCTCCGCCGCAATTAGCATTTGTCGTACTGGTTACTAGCGTAATCGCTGTAGGTTCGCCAACGGTAACCATTCCGGTAGCCATACAGCCGGTTGCATCTGTAACAGTCCATCCATATTCTCCGGCTGCTAGATTATCATTGGTTGCATCTGATGTATTATCATCCCATGCGTAAACGTATGGTGCCGTACCTGAAGTAACTGTAATAGTCGCACTTCCGTCACTTCCGCCGTTACAGGATACATCTGTTCCTGTGGCTGTCGCAACAACCTGCCCACCTCCTTGTTGAACCGTTGCCGTAGCCGATCCTAAACAAAGATTTTCATCCGCTACAGTCAATATGTAGTTTCCGGCAGGAACTCCACTAATCATGGGAGCCGTGATATTATTATAAGACCATAAGTAAGAAATGGTCCCTGTACCACCTGTAACCGTTGCGGAAGCAGAACCATTCGATTCTCCACATGTAGCAGGTGTAGTCGTTATATCAATAACTATTGGGTCCGGAGACGTAATTGTTACCGTTTTGACCAAAGGACATCCTACTGCATCCAATATAGTAACCGTATATGTACCGGCTGCCAACCCGGTAGCATTAGCGCCGGTGGTATTATTACTCCAAGTGTAGGTGTATGGCCCGGAACCGGAGGTCACTTCAACAGTAGCCGTACCATCACTTGATCCCGAACAAGTTGTCGGTGTACTAGTCACATTGGCCGTAATATTAGAACCGGTTTGTCCCACAGTAACCGTAGAACTAGCCGTACAACCCAACATATCAGTCACAGTCACTCCATGAGTACCCGGATTTAATCCGGTAGCTGTCGCCGTTGTATTTCCATTTGTCCATAAATAAGTATATCCTCCATTACCTCCGGTTACGGTAGCTGTAGCCGTTCCGTCAGAAGCAGCACAGTTGGCATTAGTAGAAGTCAAACTAATATCAATCGGATCAGGACCACTTACGATAAAAGATCGTGCAATTGGGCAACCATCGGCATCCGAAACAGTCACAGCATACTGTCCGGCACATAGTCCGGAGACATTACTTGTGGTTTCTCCGGAACTCCATTGATAGGAGTAAGGCGCACTTCCTGATATAATATTGATGGAAGCACTACCATCGCAGTTGCCTGAACAAGTGACATCATTTGCAGACAACGTAAAACCAAGGTTAGAAGAGCTTGATTGTCCTACATTAACGGTACTTGTAGCGGTACAACCATTGGCATCTGTAATGGTCACCGAATAATCACCGGGCGCAAGGTGCATGATGGTAGCCGTTGTTTCTCCGTTAGACCACAAATAGGTATAACCCGGAGTTCCACCGGAACCAACAGCAGATGCAGAACCTGTATTGGTACCGGCACAACCGGAAGGAGTCGAAGTCGAGGAAGCAACCAAAGCCGGTGGCTCATTGACTGTCGCATGATCTACCGCTACACAACCATTAGCATCTGTAACCGTCACATCATAGGTACCGGCACATAAACCGGTGACATGATCAGTTGTCTGGCTAGTCCCGGACCAGTTGTAAGTATAAGGTGCAGCACCGGTCATTGGCATGACTGTCGCAGTACCATCACAATCACCGGCGCAACTAGCATCTGTCGCACTAGTACCGAGCCAAATCCCTTCGGGAGAAGGTTCAACAGTCACGGTGCCCACAACGGAACAACCATTCGCATCTGTGATGGTCACAGAGTAAGTACCTGCAGACAAATTATAGGCAACCCACCACGTCTGTGCGGCAGGGTCATCCCACAAAATAGTATAAGGTGGTGTACCCCCATATGCAAGAACACCTGCTGTCCCATCATCACTGATGTCGCAAGTTTCATAAGAAGCACTCATAGATACCGACAAAGCAGCCGGCTCTGAGATGTAAACACTGCTCGATGCAGTATTACCATTAGCATCTGTGGCTGTTACGGAGTAACTGCCGGGGACTAATGAGTTAATTGTTGCTCCGCTAGCACCTGTATTCCATTGATAGGTATAAGTGCTACCTGCCCCGTCAACCACATTCGCTGTAGCAGTTCCATCAGCGGCACCATGGCAGGTGACGTTAGTAGAACTGATTTGAACAGTAAATCCGAACAAAGTGGAAGTGAAAAAAAAGGCAGACAGAAAAACAAAGATTGGTGTAAGTTTTCCGTTCATGGAAGATTATTTTAAAGAGATTAAAAATTAAGCAAATTCAATACTTCATCATGTGTGCGAATGCACACTTTGTAATCAGTCGTCGGAATGGATGCCCCAAAGATAGGTAAAAATTTATGTAAAGGCAAATTTTCTTTTATTTGAACTGCACCCTTTTTTGTTAAAATAACAACAATACCTTCATTAGTATAGTTTATATATAAAAATTACATATATATAAAACATTTTTTTTACAAACAGACATAAAAACTATGCTTCGAAACCCTTTGAATAAGGCAAAACATGGGATATGCTCCCCCTAAAACACCTACTCCAATCACTCACTTTTAGGCACATCATGTATGTTCGTATCTTGCTCCTCTTCCAATCCGGCTCGTTTAATACGGTCCATATAATCTAAAGTATAATTCCAAAAATCCTTAAAGACAGGCTTCATGGTCATAAACAGCCCCCGAGCTTCTACCGGTATCTTTTCCAAATAGGCATAGGAGAAAGACGATTCCTTTGTTTTTGTATCTATGACTCGAGACTCGTTGCCAAACCAAACCAAAATACTAAACAACAAAATAAAAAAACCGGACATTAAAATCCCGCCGGCCACCTTATTAATCGCATTTATCTTTATCGTCTTGAATATGCCCTCTACAGTCTTGGCCAAAAGCCGGACCAACAGCATCACCCCCACAAACGTCACCACAAAGCCGGCTATAAACATCAATGGGGATTTGCTAAAGGTATCCTCCAAAAAACTGGTCATATACGGAGAAAACTTCATCGCTGCCATCAATCCTAATATGATTGAAAGTGTAGAAAATACCGTCTTTATGATCCCTTTGTTATAGCCAACGTAAAATCCATAAGCTGCCGAAATGAAAAAAATGATGTCAATTACCATAATTTTGTGTTTTGATTCGCAAACTTTGAGTCATTTGTTGCGTTATTCCTAACTGTTGAGTTACCCTAACGCAATCCTCATGTCACATACAACGGGCGAAGGTAATGATTTAACATTTGATAGGTGCAATTTTGAGCAAACAAACTGCGTTTCTTCCTTGATTTTCAAGCAATACTGCTCCGGCTATGCTTTTTGATCTTGATTTTTTCTTGTTTTGGCATCCATTTTGTTTGTTATGGAGTTAGACCTCCCTTTTTGATGCCTTATCACTTGGTCCTATGACTATTTAAGGTTTTTATCCACTTTCAAATTTCAAATTTAATGAGAAACTTTCTTCAATTAATGGTCTTTATTTTTTTGGCAACTTCTACAGCATTGGCCCAGGGACCAACAGTAAACTCTTCTGACAACTTACCGCTGGTTTTTGTGCTTGGCGAACATGCTGAACAATATGATGCCATGACCGAGCAATACTCTAACATGCTCTTGGATGAGTGCAAGGGGGATATGCAATCCGCTTATTCTAAATGGATGGGAATGCTTAAAGAAATGGAAGCTTACGCTAAAGAAATCAATTACGACATTGATGGCATCCAAATTTGGATGAATGTATTCTGGAACAAAGACGGGTCTGTCAAGCACATTGCTTACTACCTTAAGCCGGAATCTAAAGTCGTGCCTTTGGATGAACTAACAGCCTTCATCAAATCTTTTGCTAAACAGTATAAGTTTCCTGTGCTTGCGCAAAACCAATATGTGCACTACGGACATGCTTTCTTTCCCACTACTCCAAAAAGAGTCGCACACAAATAAAATAGCAATTATTGCAGCATTCTGCTTTGATTCACTAAACATTATACTTGCCTAATCCTTTTCAATATTCAATGAATAATGGAATGGGTTATGACTAAAAATTCAGTATTTTTTTCCTTCGCCCTTGGGCTGTTTCTTTTGATTTTTTCTGCTTGTCACAAAAAACCGGAAGCAACAGTTTCTTGGGCTTTTTTTGATTTCCCCTATGATTATGACCTGACTTCCGTCAAAATTCAATCTCCCGACAACTGGCATATCGTCGGTGGAAAAGCTTGGGAATCAGGAATTTACGCCCACATCATCAACCAAGACTCCATTCAGTCTATAGATAGTATCGCTCCCAAAAGACTCAATGCTGTCAACCTCGACAATAACAATAATATTTATACGGTTGGATATACCGGCTATCTGCTGTCTCAATCAAATAATGCTCCCCACAATTGGCACTCCAACCGGATATTCAACACACTTAATGTCCTTAGAGATGTAGATTTTATCAATGATTCTACCGGACTTGCCGTTGCCGGAGTTGCTTACCATAATGGTTATATTTTTAGGTTGGAACATGCTCATATCATTCAAAAAATCGACACATTCCAGCTATCCGTCCGTGCCGTAGATTTTATTTCTCCCACCAATGCTATCGCCGTAGGCTATGGCAATATCCTAAAAATGCAATCGGATGGTAAATGGAATCGACTACCTAATTATGGCGATTTCTACGTGGATGTGGACTTCCCCACCCCGACCATCGGTTATATCATCGGCAATGCCGGCTCTATACTAAAGACCACAGACGGTGGACAAAATTGGACTTCCTTACAAAAGAAAAATACCTATTCCCCCAATAAAGCTTTTCGGGCCATTCGATTTTTGGATGAGCAAAACGGGTTCATTACCGGGGAGCATGGCCTTCTTTGGAAAACTAAAGATGGAGGCCAAAACTGGACCATTGGAAAAGGACTACCCGATATAGAACTCCAAGGGATTGACATTCTCCCACACAAAGGGGTTTTGGTTGGAAAAGCCGGTACCATCATCACCTTTGACCCGGATTTTTAACCATCCGGTCTTTCAACTTAAATCTCTTCTCTCAAACCTGCAAAGTACAACCGACCACCGACCACCACCTAGGAGACAAGCCAAAACCGCAATAAAAACTAAAATTAATTGGCAAATATCAAAAAGGAACATAACTTTGTCGATTATTCATCAAAAAATCTAAAAAATGACTTTGAAAACTGTTGCAATCACTCTATTTAGCGCTCTTCTTTTGGCTAGTTGTAATACGGTTTCTAGCAAAGACAAAGAAATAAGAGAAGCAGCAAAGGAAAAACTAACCAATCCCACTACTTCCCAAAACTCAAGAATCAATAAAAACAATGACAATAAAGTCGTCGTAACCGGGCCAACCACCAAAATTCAGTTTAAACAGACCCAATACAATTTCGGTACCATTAATGAAGGCGAAAAGGCTAAGCATAGCTACCAATTTACGAACGTCGGGACAGAACCTTTAATCATCCAAGATGCGAAAGCAAGTTGTGGTTGTACCGTACCCACCTACTCAAAAGATCCTGTTGCACCCGGAGAAACCGGACAAATAGACGTCGTATTTGACTCCAAAGGAAGACCCGGAAAAACCAGTAAATACGTCACTATTACTGCGAATACTGAACCGGTTAAAACTAAAGTTTTCCTTACAGGCGAAGTGAAGCCGAAGAAGAAAAAATAATATGCTGCAGAACTATCTGTCCCTTATCAAATTTAGCCATACTATTTTTGCCCTACCTTTTGCCTTGGTTGGTTTTTTCTTAGGGGTCATCCAAAAAGGTGAAGGGCGCATTCCTTTCGACCTTCTTGCTTACGTCATATTGGCCATGGTTTTTGCACGTAGTGCGGCCATGGCCTTTAATCGCTATGCCGACCGAAAAATTGACAAAGCCAACCCCCGCACAGCACAGCGAGAAATTGCCGCCGGCATCATCAAACCCCACAATGCCCTTATTTTTATCCTTATCAATGTTGGCTTATTCGTATTTACATCATGGCTTATCAATCCTCTTTGTTTTTCCTTATCACCCATCGCCCTACTAGTGGTCTTGGGCTATAGCTATACCAAAAGGTTCACATCGCTCAGTCATTATGTTCTCGGTATAGGATTGGGCTTAGCGCCGGTAGGTGCCTACTTAGCAGTAACCGGAGAATTTGGTCTAATTCCTATATTATATGGGTTTGTGGTTTTTACTTGGGTCGCCGGTTTTGACATTATTTACTCCCTTCAAGACGAGCGATTTGATAAAACCCTTAAGCTTCATTCTATTCCAACCTTTCTCGGAAGTAAAAATGCCCTACTTTTATCAACCGTCACTCACCTTATTACTGCCATCTTGATGATTTACGCCGTTTATCTTTCCGTCAATCAGCTTCCGCAAATAGGTTGGCTAACTTGGATTGGCGCCCTAGTCTTCATCGGCTCCTTAATCTATCAACATCTTATTGTCAAATCCGATGACTTAAGTCGTGTAAATATGGCCTTCTTCACCACCAATGGTATCGCATCTGTGGTTTTCGGCTTACTTTTCGTATTTGATTACTTCTTGTGACTGCACAAGCTAGTGAATAACAGATTGCACAAAAACAATATCAGACCGGGCTTAGTCTTCGTCATAACCTGCTATGCCTCCAAAATCCGCCTTGATTAAGAAAAAATTTGAAGTTTACTATTTAGACAATACCAATTATTAAATAATTCAAATTTCTTCTTACTCTGCGTTGGTTTTTCCAACATAGCTTGCTATGACTAGCAATTGGGGTATGCTTTTATCCCGCCACTACGTTGCGGGCTACTAAGATGTCGCTACAATGGAGCTAGAATTGATCGAATTGCAACTATTTAGGTGCTCCGCTTTTTTTGTGTGAATAACAGATTGCACAATAACAATATTCCGGACCGGACTAGTGGTCGTCATAACCTGCTATGCCTCCAAAATTCGCCTTGATTAAGAAAAAGTTTGAAGTTTATTTTTTAGACAATTATAACTACCAAAAATTTCAAATTTTCTCTTACTCTGCGTTGGTTTTTCCAACATAGCTTGCTATGACTTGCAGTTACGGGCTACTAAGATGTCGCTACAATGGAGTTTGAATGGACCGAAATATTGAAATAGGTGCAATATGTTTATACACACGCCAAAAAACGCATTAAAAAAAATCACCTATCTTTGTAAGCAGTTGCCAAATAAAACAACTCAACCCAACCCCCATTTTGAATGATACGTCTAGCCAACATCTTGGCATAATTTTTACCGTATCAATACATCAATCAACATCAAATGAAGAAAACAATAATAAAAACCTGGCTTTTTATTTTTCTCAGTAGCACTTCCTTTTTTGCGCAAGCATCTGACACACTCAAAACAGCCATAAAAGTAGGAGTTGTCAAAGAATACTGTCTGGACACGAGCTCTTTTGCAGGAATGATGACTAGTCTAACCGATCTTTGTAGCGGAGCCAACGGAACAGCCGTCAACTTCGTTCTTCAAGACAATTATTGTATAGGTTATGGAGGCTTAAGCTTAGGGACGGAAGCCACCTGCTTGGCCTATTGTGATGATACCGGTCAATGTGATACCACTGTACTCATTGTTACAGTGGTACCCGATTCCGTCTCTACCTTGCCGGCCATTGCGGTAGATGACTTCTTAGAAACAACCGAAAACACTCCGGTTTCTACCAATATACTATCCAATGACCTACTCCCCAACAACGGAGCCTTTACGAGCTTGCGGCTGATTCAGTCTGCCGGCCACGGTTCTGCAGTGATAGATGACATCGGTGAGCTAACCTACTCTCCCGGTCAAGATTTTTGCGGAGACACAGACACACTCCTTTATGAAGTATGTAATATCGTATCTTGTGATACGGGGTATATCTATGTTACGGTCGCCGAATGTCTCCAAGTCGATGGTATTTTTGTTTATGATGGGTTTTCACCAAATGGCGATTATATCAATGATTTTTGGAAGATACATGGGTTAGATGAATTTCCGAACCACCACATATATGTCTATAACCGATGGGGCAATATAGTTTTTGAAACAAAAAACTATGAAAATAATTGGGACGGAAAATGGGACGCAACTCCTTTACCGCCAGGGACTTATTTTTATCTCATTGATACCGGGACAGGAAAAAAACAAACTGGCTACGTGCAGATAGGTTACTAGCTAATTTTTTTTTAGCACGGTTTTTGAAAAGTTTAAATTAGATTTTTTTTTCATAAATATAAACAACTTACATAAGATGAAAAACTTACTGATTCTTGTAATGGTGGTGCTTTATAGTTCTCACCTATTTGGGCAGCAAGACCCCATGTTTACAAAATACATGTTCAACTCGTTGCATTATAATCCGGCCTATGCGGGTTCTCACGAACACCTAAGTGCGGCCTTATTGCATCGTACACAGTGGATTAATTTTAAGGGTGCGCCAAGTACGCAAACTTTGACCGTTCACACTCCCTTGCGGGAAAATCGTGTTGGAGTAGGTCTGACCTTACTCCATGACCAAATCGGTGTCACCAACACCACCAGCGCTAATTTAGCCTATGCTTACCGGATTCCTTTCGGAAAAAAGGCCAAATTATCTATTGGAGTACAGGGCGGAATGACCAATTACCGAGCAGATTGGCAAAAACTTAACTTAGAAACAGGATCTGATATCGCTTTCCAAGGAGATAATCCTAATAAATGGCTTCCTAACTTTGGAATCGGGCTATATTTTCAGACTAAGCACTTCTATACGGGCTTAAGTTCGCCACATTTAATCGAACATCAGCTTAGAGACAAGGGCACTTCTACCGTTGAGCCGGCATTGATTGCTCAACAATACAGACATTACTTCTTCACTATTGGTGGAGCGATACCTATCAAAGGTGATGACATTATTTTTAAGCCATCCTTACTTGTAAAGAATGTAGGTATTGATAGCAAAATACGTAAAACCGCTGAATTACAGGCCATTAATGCACCTACCGAATTTGATGTAGATCTTTCTGTACTATTTATGGAAACCATTTGGGTTGGTGCTGCTTTTAGATCATCCATAGAAAAATTCACAAACCAAAAGAGTTCTTTTGATTCCGGAGACATCTGGGCATCTTACAACTTAAGAAATGGGATGCGTATTGGGGCGGCTTATGACTACACATTGACGGAGATAAATAAAGAGACACCGGGTTCTTTCGAGATTATGCTCGGATACGAACTTGATTTCAAAACAAGACGAATTGAAACGCCACGATATTTCTAATAAACGAAACATCAGGCGCGAAAAAGTAGTATGTTAACCAAAATTGAAAAACTAAGTAAAATGCGAAAAATAAAATTCCTTTCCATTTTTGCCATTATTTTATTGGTCGGTACAAGTGCTATGGCACAGACCGGTAAGCTTAAACGGGCAAAAACCTTTATGGATAATCTAGAATATCTAGAAGCTATTCATCTCTATAACCAAATATTAGAAAGCAATGATGTAGCAGAAGCTAAAATCAACATTGCAGACTGCTATCGGAAGATTGACGACACAGAAAATGCAGAGTTTTGGTATAGTCAGGTCGTCAGACTTCCCGAGGCGCAACCTATTCATAAGCTCTATTATGGACAAGCTCTTCAAGCTAATGGCAAGTGCGACCTAGCCAAGGACTGGTACCAACAGTACATTGAGGCTGCGCCCGAAGATATTCGAGGCAAATTCTTGGCTAAATCTTGCGACTACCAAGAAGAATTGATGACCAAAAATGCCGGTATCTATGAAGTTCAACACCTTGACTTTAACTCTAATCTAGACGATTTTAGCCCTACTTACTACAAAGACGGGATTATTTTCGCTTCTGAAAGAGATAAAGGATCGGCTGTCAAGCGCATTCACACTTGGACCGGACAACCATTTAATGAGTTGTATTATATCGATACCAAGGAAAAGAAAAAAAGTGAAGTCGGTTGCACCTATGAATATGGGACACCCAAAAAATTCTCGAAAGACATCAATAGTAAATTTCATGAGGCTGGTGTCACCTTTACCAAGGCTCAAGACCGTATGTATTTTACACGAAATAATTACAACCACGGCAAGAGAAAACATAGTGATGAAGGGATCACTAAACTAAAGATTTATACCGCTACCGGTGGGGATGGTAACTGGGGTAAGGTAACAGAACTACCCTTCAATAGTGATGAGTATTCCTGTGCACACCCGACCTTGGACAATGAAGGCAAAAAAATGTATTTTGCTTCTGATATGCCCGGTGGATTTGGTGGTATGGATCTATATGTCACCGAAATGGAAGGCGATTCTTGGGGACCTCCTATCAATCTAGGACCTAGAGTCAACACAGAAGGTAATGAAATCTTCCCCCACTTCTCCGGAGACAAATTATTTTTCGCATCTGATGGTCATGTTGGGCTAGGTGGATTAGACATCTACTTCATGAATAAACAAGAAAGCGGAGAATGGAGCCTTCCTGAAAACATGGGCGCTCCCATCAACTCTACAGAAGATGATTTTAGCTTAATTATGAACGAAGAAGGTACTTGCGGGTATTTTTCATCGGATAGAAAAGGCGGTTCAGGAAGAGACGACATTTATAGTTTCCGCAAGGTAGCCTCCCCTGTACATATATTTGTATATGATGCAGATACAGGTGAAGGGATTGAAGGCGCCAAAGTCAAAAACAGCTGCACCGGCGAGACTTTGACCACCAATGCCGAAGGTAAAACTCAAATCGACATGAAACTGGATATCTGTTGTACTTTTGACGCCAGTAAGGAAGAATATGATGACAATGGAAAAGAAGGCTGCACCAAAGATATCAAAATGGGAGACCCTGTCTTTGTAGAGATTCCTTTAGAAAAAGAAAAGAAATTTGATGTAGAAGGGATTGTATTTGACCAAAGTACGGGTTTACCTCTAGAAAACGCAACGGTTACCCTAGTCTCTAGCTGTAACTCTGAAAATCCACAAACTTATACAACAGACCTTACGGGAAAATATCATTTTGACCTAGACAAAGATTGTTGCTATACGGTAAAGGGTGAGAAAGTAGATTATTTGGCGGCATCGTCAGACGAATTTTGCACCAAAGCTCTTAAAGAAAGCAAAACTTTCAATGAAAACCTTAATCTAATGCCTACAAAGGGTGGCATTGCCGCTACAAACGGAGATATTCAATATGACCCCGTTACCGGAAAATACATGGATACCAAAAGCGGGCAACCTGCCGATGGTACCTACCCTAATGGAATGGTCTATAAGGACGGTACTATGTACGTAAACGGGGAGCCATATCAGCATTCGCCGGACTTCCAAACCGGTCCTGGCAACGTGGCTGATGGAGAGCCTATCCCCTACTTAGTCGATATTTACTATGACTTTGACCAATCTTATATCAGACCTGAAGCAGAGCCTGAATTAGAAAAAGTCCTAGCCATGATGAATGACAACCCGAATGCCATTTTAGAAGTTTCTTCTTATACCGATTCTAGGGGGTCTGACTCTTATAATGACAGACTTTCCAGAAGAAGAGCCAAGGCCGTCGTTAAATGGCTTAGAAACAAAGGAATCTCTAAATCAAGAATCACTGCTAAAGGTTATGGAGAACAAAACCTCGTAAACAACTGCGTGGACTTGACACCTTGCTCCGAAGAAGAGCATCAGTTAAATCGTAGAACTGAATTTAGAGTCATTGGTTACTTAAATGATAATCAAGAGATTAAATCTCAGCCTAAAGCAAATCCAAAGGTGGACCCTTGTAAGAATTGCCCATTTTGATTAGTTAGTTTTTCAACTTTAAAAGCGGCTTCAACTTTTGTTGGAGCCGCTTTTTTTGTAACTTTTTTGAAGGATAAAATCTATGATAAAATCCACAAACCTTAAATCTCTATTTTTTAAAACTTCTCGTAAAATAGTCAAAATCGATAACTTCCAATCGACCGTCATCCGTCCTAAATAGGTTCTTGCTCTTATCATACACCCCAAAATGACGAGTTTGAAAATTAAAACCGGAGATCAACGCCCAATCAAGGATTGCCTCCAACCATTCTTTTTCATTCTTACTCCCAAACCAGCCACTTTTTCGGTCGATTTCATAGAGCTTTTCTAATCCATATCGCTGTCCCAAAAACTCCCAACCCTTGGCATAAATCACCCCTTGCAAGCTGCGACAAGCAGCAAACAATTGAACCACAGCCTCTTCCCTATTCAGATTCTCGGGGTACAAAGCTATGCCCTTTGGCTTTGGATAAATATATCGGGCTAATATTTTGGACTTTTTTCTCAATCTTCGTGTAATATTTTCATTTGAATAAAATATGAAACGGGAATCCTAGATAAAAGTGCCTTTTTTTAGCACATTTCCTGCGGTTTGAAGATTGAATCTTCTTTTCTCCTAATACCTACTAAGTGCAAGCCATGAATGGAACAGCACAAGACAAAGTTTCCTCCCTCCTTGCTTGGCGAGAAGATGAAGCAAATCTTGATTTTTTCCGGTGTTTTACAGATAAACACTGGTACTTTCGTAAAAAACAACATAAAAAGCCCCGCTTTGACACACAAAACGGGGCTTTCTCTTACGGTAGCTTTCGCCAAAATTCTATTGACCCAAAGTAGCCACCATCACGGCTTTAATGGTATGCAGGCGATTTTCGGCTTCATCAAAAACGATAGATGCTTCCGACTCGAATACATCTTCGGTAACTTCCATGGCAGATATCCCAAATTTTTGATAAATATCTTCGCCGATTTTGGTATCTCTATTATGAAAAGCAGGAAGACAGTGCATAAATTTCACCTTGGGATTACCGGTCAATTTCATCACTTTTTGGTTCACTTGGTAAGGCATCAACTGCTTGATTCGTTTTTCCCAAACACTATCAGGCTCGCCCATACTCACCCATACATCCGTATAAAGGAAATCGCAACCTTTTACACCTTTGGCCACATCAGAAGTCAAGGTAATCTTGGCGCCTGTCTTTTTGGCGATTTCTTTAGCCTGTTTGACCAGCCCTTTTTCCGGAAGGAGAGACTTCGGAGCTACTGCCCTAAAATCCATCCCCATCAAAGCGGCTCCAATCATCAAGGAATTGCCCATATTATTGCGTGCATCCCCTAGATAGGCAAATTTTACCTGATGTAAAGGCTTATCACTATGCTCTTGCATTGTCAAAAAGTCCGCCAATATTTGGGTCGGATGATATTCATTGGTCAGTCCATTCCAAACCGGCACACCGGCAAATTCGCCCAAGGTTTCTACCGTTGTTTGGGCAAAGCCACGATATTCGATGCCATCATACATACGACCGAGTACCCTTGCGGTATCTTTCATCGTTTCTTTCCCGCCAATTTGGGTACCGGAAGGGCCCAAATAGGAGACATTAGCCCCTTGATCATGAGCGGCCACTTCAAAAGCGCAGCGAGTACGAGTAGAAGATTTCTCAAAAATCAAGGCGATATTCTTGTTCTTCAACTTTTGTTGTTCCGTGCCGGCGTATTTAGCTTCTTTCAAATCGGCAGCCAATTTAATCAAGAACTTCATTTCTTTCGGAGTAAAATCCAGTAATTTTACAAAGTTCCTGTTTCGTAAATTAAAGGCCATTTTTCGTTTTTTTATTGGTTAATAAATTTGGCAACTATCAGGTACCCACAAATTTCTGCCACAAAATACACTATTTTGCGGTACCATATCCATTTTTCAGCAAAAACCCAACTCCCTCAAAAAGCAACTTGTTGCGCCCCAAAAAGCAACTTGTTGCGCCCCCAAAAGCAGCTTGCTGCGCCCCAAAGACCAAAAGCGCCACAGGCGCGCCCCAAAGACCAAAACCGGCCAACTACCCCACCACCTGCGTCCCATCCCCCCCTTGCCCCAGCATATTCGCTTCCGTAATAATACTTTTGGAGCCACCATTGGTGATAAAGAAAAGAGCGGATTCCACTTTTGGCAACATATTCCCTTCTCCAAAAGCCTTTTGCTCAATAAGATGGGTCACTTCAGCCTGAGAGACCGATTTTAGGGCCTTCTGACTAGGTTTCCCAAAATCTTTGTAAACAAAAGGGACATCGGTCAAAATATACAATTCATCGGCACCAATTCGGGTCGCCAGCAAGGCAGAAGCCGCATCCTTATCAATCACTGCTTCCAATGGTTGCAGATGGCCTTCTTCGTCATAAAAAACCGGAATACCACCGCCTCCCGCAGCAATAACTATCACTCCGGCATGAGCTAAGTTTTTCACAATGTCTTCATTGATGATTTGCCTAGGCTTTGGAGAAGGAACCACACGACGCCAAGCATCTTTTTTCTTGGGGCTGGGCTTAAATATCCAACCTTTTTGGGCAGTCATTATATCGGCTTCAGCTTTTGTATATAATTTGCCGACCCTTTTGGTATAATTGTCGAAAGCCGGATCATCTTTGGAGACCACCACCGGTGTTACGATAGTCACGACTTCCTTGTTGATGCCTTCTTTTTTTAGAATATTTTGCAATGTTCTTTGCATCATATAGCCGATACTTCCTTGAGAATCAGCCACACAGACATCCAGTGGCTTGGCCGGAATATCATACAAAGATTCGCCGGCATCATTCTGCATCAAAATATTGCCTACTTGTGGTCCATTACCATGGCTAAGGACTATATTGTATCCATCTTTGATGAGATAGACCAAATTTTGGAGTGTATCTTCCAGATTTTTATACTGCTCTTGGGTAGTCCCCTTTTGATTACCCCGTAAAATGGCATTACCACCTAATGCGATGACCGCTGTTTTGTGCATTGGATTACTTTTTTTCCCGCAAGGGGGATATTCTGTTCAATTGGAAGGGCAAATATAGGAGATTTTTTGACTTATGGGAGGGAAAGAGTTTAGGAGTTTAGGACGACACCAGATTGCTAAGCTCGTAGCCTGCGGAGAGATTGGTAAGCTGGACTTGTAGAGGAAAGAGTTTAGAAGTTTAGAAGTTGAGAAGTTTAGGACGGCACCAGATTGCTAAGCTCGTAGCTTGCCTGCCGATTAGGTAGGCCTGTGGAGAGATTGGCAAGCTGGACTTGAGCAGCCCAAAGTAGTAGGGTGAAATTTCCGGCACAATTTGGCGAAGCAAATTAAAAGTGGTAAGTTTGTCCCATAATAAACGTAACTATCTAGTTACCAAAAATTTAGACATGAAGGGGATAAAATTTAAACTAACCATTCTCAATTTTTTAGAATTTTTTATTTTTGGGAGTTGGCTGCTTTCTTTTGGAAAGTATATGTTTGTCAATTTACATTTTACGGGCACGCAAATAGGCGCCATTTTTATGACCTTAGGCTTCGCCTCACTGATCATGCCCGGTATTATGGGTATCATTGCGGACAAATGGAGTCCCAATAAGCTTTTTGCATTATCTCACCTTGTCGGTGCCGCATTGCTCTACAACATGGCGCAACAGCCTGATTATGATGGACTTTTTTGGGCAAGTTTATTTTATTTAATGCTATATATGCCTTCGATCGGGCTGGACAATACCATCTCTTATTGCCTTTTGGAACGTAATGACTTTGACGTGGTCAAAGTGTTTCCGCCTATTCGGGTATGGGGTACCATTGGTTTTATCATAGCCACTTGGATAACGGATTCCTTTGGTTGGGGTGTCAATGCCAATCAATTTTATTTTGCGGCAGTGGCATCCATTGTGTTGGGCTTATTTACTTTAACACTTCCGGATTGTGCACGCGAAAAGTCCGAAACAAAGAAAAAGACCTTTTCCGAAGCCTTTGGATTGGATGCTTTTAAGCTTTTTGCGAACTACAAAATGGCTACTTTCTTCATTTTTGCCATGCTTTTGGGGGCTGCCTTACAGATTACGAATATGTTTGGAGAAGCTTTTTTACATGATTTTGGTAATATTGAAGCCTACAAAGACACTTTTGCTGTAAAGCACAACGGCTGGCTCATGTCGCTTTCGCAAATATCTGAAACTGTTTTCATCCTGACGATTCCATTCTTTTTGAAAAAATTCGGCATCAAAAAAGTCATGTTGATGAGTATGTTTGCTTGGTTTTTACGGTTTTTACTATTTGGAGTGGGTAGCCCCGTAGGTCTTGGGCTTATTGCCTTAATCTTATCTATGATTGTCTATGGGATGGCGTTTGACTTTTTTAACATTTCCGGCTCCTTATTTGTCGAGCAAGAAACAGATAAAAAAATCCGTGGCTCTGCGCAAGGATTATTTATCATGATGACCAATGGTTTTGGAGCGATGATAGGGGCCTATGGAAGCGGATATGTGGTGGACTTATTCACCAAAGACGGAGTCAAAGACTGGACAAGTATTTGGTATGTTTTTGCGGTCTATTCCCTTGTTTTAGTGATATTATTTGCGGTGATGTTCAAATACAAGCATGACCCTGCAAAACTGGGTGAGATAAAGCATTAAAAATCCGGTGTAGCGGTGTAGCGGTGTGACGGTGTGACGGTGTGACGGTATCGCTCATTCTTGACTTTGTGGTATTGATAAAAAGAACACGGACCAGCCTGCTGCACGGCTGGCAGGTAAAACGGATGTAACACTGACCTTTTGTGCAAAATAGGAACGGATTTCTCACGGATTTCCACTTTATATTTGTGTGCAAACGGTAGATGCCGATAAGGCAGGTTCAATAAACACAAAAATGATTATTTGTTGCCTAAAAACAGGAGCATCTAAACAGTTACAAAAAAACACCTTCGAGTTTGCTTGAAGGTGTTTTTTTGTATTTATATGGGATTTTAGCTGAGTGACTATTAGTTAGCATTTCCCAAAAAACAGCTATCTTTATTTTTTCAATGTGTTTAATACATTGAAATAGGTAGTTCACACAATTGTAATGGAATGGTAGTTTAAAGGGTATTATTCTTGCCGCCGGATTCTTAGGAATAGATTTATTTTGGATGTATTCCATTTTAGAATCCCTTTGCAAACTTTAAACAATTTCAGATGAAAAAAATTCTTTTACTTTTAGTTGTATCTATCTATTCGATAGGTGCCTTTGCATTCGTTCCGGATGCGACCTTGCATTCAAAGAAAAATAACAAGACCTATTATTTTGATTTTTCTGAAAAGAAATACCTGCGTTACAACGGTGATACGAAGGCTTATGAAGGGACTTTTGACATGTCCAATTTTTCAAGCAATTGGAATAGTGTTATAGGGAATATTCAGCCTACAGCCGTTTTTCAAAGCCCAAGTGGGGATAAAGTCTATTTTTTAGATACCAAAAATAACACTTATTTGAGACATGATTGGTCCAACTCGTCTATTGATGCCGGTTGGCCAAAATCACTGTCTCATTTTGACTCCGGGTGGCCAAGCAATTGGAAAGGAGCAAACTATAGAGTCACCGGTGCTTTCTTTAATAACAGCGACGGTTGGTTGTATTTGTTTGACTTCAGTAAGGAGAAATTTGTAGCCTACCGGTGGTCAACGGACACTTGGACCCCAACACTAGAAACCAGTTCATGGACCGATTATAGCCAAGTGGATATTAACATGAAATACTCCAATTCTGCATCGTATGACGACACAGAAGAAACATCCTTTTTCTATAAGTTTTCGACGTTATCTTTTGCTACTTATTACTGGAATACCAATAAGTTTGGTAGGGCCTTTGAACTAACAAGACTAGGAGAATGGCCGGATGAATGGGCTGATAATGTATATAATGGGGATTGTACGATCTATTTTCTACAAGGAAACTTGGGGCGCCGGCTCTTTCCTGCCAAGGTCGATTTGCCGCAAGGCGTGTATGGTGACGACTATAAATTAAAAAAATTGTCCTTGAATCTACAAACTCAAGGTAATGATTCGATAGCTGCTTACTTACTCTCTCCTTATGACTTTCCCAATACCGCCAATCGGATGCTTTTTGAATATGGGTATGCGTCAGGAGATAATTTTGGTGGCAGTAATTGCACCAGCCTCGTTAATTTTTCGGATTCGGGAGATTATGAAATTAGCTCCGGCTCTGCACCCTATATAAATGCCAATATTAAACCGCACCAAAGCTTTTACGGCATAGCCGATGGTACGAAGGTGAACGGCTATTGGTATCTTAAGGTTTACTCTAAATCCAAGTTGCGGACTGATATGTTTAAAAAGTTTACGCTAGAATTTGAGCCGGCTAGAACCTTGGAATGTGGTGTCTCTGAAACCTACTCTGCTCCGGCAGGTGATGGGAAATGGGATATGTCAAGCGTGTGTGGAACGCCACAAGGTATCGAGCGACTATACAAATTTACTCCTACGAATACCGGTGAGCATTTTATTATTTTGCAAGGTGGCTCCGGTTATCATGATTATTACTACAAATCAAGTACGACTGGACTTAATAGCAGCGGATGGCAATGCCCTACGACCAATGATGGGCAAACCCTCTCTTTAGGTACGCTGAATGCCGGAGAAACTTACTACATCCTTGATAAGCCCGAAACCAATACCGGTACATCTTCTACCTTCTACATAGAATGTGCTTCTTGTCAGCCCGTTACCGGATTAGAAAATGATGCCGGTAGCAATACAGGGCTTGGTTTTACTTGGTATCCTTCTCCTTCCGCATCTAGCTATGCTTGGGAAATATCCACCGGTGGTACTGTCGTACAAAGCGGCACCACGAGCCAAAACAGCCAGTTTTCTGTGAACAATCTGACGCCCGGCACTGAATATACTTTTACCGTAAAAACAGATTGCGGTGGTGGATGGTTCTCTTCTCCCGTTTCCGTAAATGCGACCACTAGCTCTGTATGCAATGAACCTTTTAATTTGTCTTTGGATGGAAGTGGATTTACCAACCTAGATTTTGCTTGGGATGGTCCGGCCAACGGAGTCAACTATGTTTGGCAAATCAAATCCGGTGCAGTATTGGTAAATTCAGGTTCCACAGCCACGACCGGACAAATAGTCGAAGGTCTTCTGCCCGGAACTTCATATACTTTTTATCTGAAAACAGATTGTGGTGGTGGTTTATTTTCTTCGGTGGTTTCTTTAGCGGCCAGTACAGCAGAATGTCAGGTACCTACCGGTCTGACAACATCCAATATCTCTTCTATCGGGTTTACCGTGACGGCTGCGCCTAACTCCTCTACCATCAAAAAATGGCAAGTTGTACCTGCCGGAAATGGAATAGGAAACGGGATTGTGGCACAAGGAGAGTTGAGTGGGAATGTGTTTAATGTAAGCGGACTAAGTGCCAGCACAGCTTATGATTTTTATCTTCAATCTAAATGCGACGATCAATATTCCGATCCTGCAAGCTTATTAAATATAAATACCATCGTTGGGGTTGAAGAACTATCCAACATCAACGGGATTAATCTTTATCCAAGTCCTGCCAAAGATGTGTTAAATATTTCCTTATCCGGCAACCAAGCCGCTTCTTTGGAAATCTCCATCACCAATTTGCTAGGTAAAAATGTCCAAAGTAAGAAACTACAACTCAATCAAGGTTTGAATATCGAACAATTTGATGTTTCTGACTTACAAGCAGGCATCTATCTGGTAAGAATTACCGACCAAGGGAAAACAGTTGGATTCCGCTTTGTCAAGGAATAACTAGATTCTGAATTTGTAATTCTTTTTTGGGACACTCTGCTTTTAGTGGAGTGTCCTTTTATTATGCTAAAAGTTGGTATGGATAGTCACAATATACGACTTATTTGCAGGAATAACAAAGAGCTTTCATTTTCGATGCTTTCGCAAAAAAAATTTTTATCACACAAGCCAATCATATTCCCGCCAATAACAAGAAAATGCCTAAACGCAAAAGGGAATCTACATGCCGATGAGTAGGTAATTGGCAAGATATTTGCCCCAAATGGAGTATAATATCCCAATAAAACCAGAATATCATGAGAAATTTTCTACTATTATTCCTATTAATAAGCCTTTCAAACGCTCTATTTGCTAATTTAAATCCAGGTGACATCGCTTTTGTCCAGTACAATGCAGATGGTACGGATGATTTTGCCTTTGTTGCCTTGGTTGATATTCCTGCTAATGAAGAAATCAAATTCACAGACAATGGTTGGAAAGCAGATGATACCTTCAAAACGAATGAAGGAATTGTTACTTGGACAGCACCGGCCGGTGGTCTCTCAGCAGGCGATGTGGTGACTATTACCATGTCTCCTTCTACGACAGTTGGAAGTGTGACAAAATCCGGTATATTCAATTTTCTAGCAACTGGAGATCAATTGATTGCCTATCAAGGGACTAATTCAATGATTTATGCCTTGAATAATGAAGGCAATGGGGTATGGCAAACCGATTCCCCTAATACAAGTGAATCTAAATTACCTATGGGCCTTACCAATGGGACAGATGCCACTGCTGCTAATGAAATTGATAACCTAAAGTATAACGGCATTGTCACAACCGGAACTAAAGAAGAAATACTGGCTGCTATAAACAACAAAGATAATTGGATTGGAAGTGATACGTACCATCAGACCTATGATGGTGCTGCTTTTGTTTTGCCCATTGAGTTAGTCGCTTTCGATGCTTTCGCAAAAAATAACCATGTCACCTTGACTTGGGAGACCGCCACAGAAACCAACAACGATTACTTCCACGTCGAGCGTTCCACTAACGGACAGCGTTTTGAAGTCATCGGAAAGGTGATTGGTGCCGGGAATAGCACCACGACGCAAAGATATACGTTTATAGACCCCACTCCGGCGCATGGTACCAACTACTACCGCCTAAGTCAAACAGACTTTGATGGAAAATCAGAAACTTTTGATGTGGTCAGCGTGGACTTCCACAAAGCAGGTATAACAACCATCCACCCCACTCAAGTGAGAGACATCATGAATTTGAGCATAGAACCAAAGGAGACGGTGGGACGTGTGATTATCTTCAACCTAATGGGTCAGAAAGTATTTGATGCACCAATTGATGCCGGCGCTTCAAGGATGGAGATTGATGCTACGACCTTTGCTCCCGGACCATATTTTGCGCGTGTGTCTAATGGTCATTTGGTCGAGACGGTACGGTTTATTAAGGGTTAAGGGTGCGAATTTGCGATTTCACAAACAAGGTTGACAGGAAAGTTTCCCCTTTCCCGTAAATGTGGATGACTTTTCTGGTTAGTAGATTGGTTATTCACTCCACCCATACAACTCGGAATCAAGGTTGGCAATTTCAAGCAATCATCCGACGTTATCCCCAAAAACCAACCAATGAAAACCTTACTCATCACCTTATCCTTCTTTCTGGTAGGTACTTGTACTTCCAAACCCAAATCTCCTGACCCGGCAGCTCATTATCGAGCGCATGGAGATATTGCCAGCTTGCAAGCCGCATTCCAATTAATCCCCGAAAAAGCCGATACGACCATCTTAAAAAATATCTTGGGCGAAGGGGCTAATTTTGGCTTTGACTATCGTTATTATTCGGACTCCATCGGTCCTAAAGGCTGCCCGGTGGCGGCCGTTTTTTGGATTGATCAAAATGGACAAGTGACCAATCGGGAGATTTTTGAAGTGTGTGAATAAAAGTAACTATTTAGATACTTGCAGGTTTTCAATGGTGCCGCTTGCCCCTACTAGACCACCAATTCATCCACCCAAAAACGCACAAATAATCCCTGCAGCCATTGCCGCATTCAATGACTCTGCCTTTTTATGCGGATGCCCGGGAATGGTCACGGTCGTATCACTCATCGCAAATGCTTTTGGCGAAAGCCCCTTGCCTTCATGACCAATCATCACAATCATTGGTTGGGCTTCTTTATTCATTTTTTGAATGGGCGTTCCATGCATTGCGGTGGCGACTACGCTAGCTGCTCCCTTCTTTTGCGCAAGCATATCCAAATCCATAACCGACATCTTGACCCGAAAAATAGAAGACATCGAAGCCTGTATCACCTTGGGATTGAAGAAATCCACACTGTCCGAAGTCGCAATCACCTGCTCGACGCCAAACCAATCTGCCACACGCAAAATCGTCCCCATATTACCCGGATTTTGGATGCCTTCCAAGTACAACGCGGCCATACCTTCCGAGTGCTGCGAGATGGTTTGGCTCATGGCCGGCTGTTGAGCGACGACCAAAATAGGGGTCGGCGTCTTCAAAGCACTGATTTTCTTCATTTCCCTTTCGGAAATAACGATGAGTTTTTGCGCAAGCGATGGTGTCAAGTCTTTTGCGTAAGCTTCCACCCAAGATTCTAAGGCAAAAATCGACTCTATTTCCAGCCGGTTTTCGCCAAATCCATCCATAGCCATCTTATGCCCTTCAAAGAAAAAAGCGCCCGTGCGACGACGGTTTTTGAGTTGGTGCAAGCCTTTGACGTATTTTTCTTGATTTTTTGTCAGCATCTCAATGAAAACTTTCGGAATTAATGGACACAAATGTAGGGCTTTGGCGCTTATGGAACAAATATCTACCTTGCTCGACCGTTAGATAACCAAAAAAACAGAATTTACGTTTAAAATGCCATCAATCGGTTGCAGAATATCGGAAGCCGAATTTGGGTTAAAAAAGACGGCATTTTACCGCAAAAACTTCCGGTGACCTAAATTGTTGCCAAAAATCAACTACTTTTGTTTCCACAAATGAAAACACGGCCTTACATATCACCCCCGAAGTCATCCCGACGGTTTGTTGGCGCCTTCTTTTTTCTTTTGGTTGGTCTGTTTTTGTTTTCCGGTTGTGGCACCGTTCGTTATTTGAAAGAGGACGAGGAATTTTTGAAAAAAAATAAAATCTATCTCAAACATGCGCAGGGGATTCACAACAAAAAGAAGCTAAAATATGAGCTTTATACGGTCTCCGCACAGCGACCTAATCGGAATTTTTTGGGTTTTGTCACCCGGCGCTGGTTTCACTATCACATTGCGTCCAAGTCCGATACGACAAAATTTAACAAGTGGGTACTCAAAAAATTAGCGGAAAAGCCGGCCATTTATGATACGACGCTTACGCAAAAATCATTGGTCAACATGAAGGCATTGATGAGTCAAAAAGGTTATTTTGATGCCATCGTCAACTACAAAACCCGCCATACATGGCGCAAAAAAACCATCGTCAAATACTACATCACCCCCAATCATCTGACCCGGATTGATTCTGCTTTTTTGGAATGTCCCGATTCCAATATCTATCAGATTCTTATGAGCCACCGAAACGAAACATTGCTAAAACCGGGGGCCGTGCTCAGTCTTATCAATTACAATCAAGAAGTGAGCAGAATCGTTCGCCTATTGCGCAACCGCGGCTACGCTAAATTTTCTCCCTCGCATATTGCGGCCCTGCAAGTCGATACCACCGGCGCTAAAAATATTGCCAAATTAGAAATCTATCCCTATCGGGACTCCCTGCTTCATCCCGTCTTTCGGATTGGTGAAGTGAACGTATTCCATAACTTTGAGTCCCTACTCAAAATGAAAGACAGTCAGGACACCATTATTGACGGTCTTTCCTTTTCACCGGCGGACCCGATGGAGGTCAAACCCAAGGCCATCATCCGAAAAATAACCATTGAACCCAACAAATCCTACAACATTGACCAAATTGAAGAAACTCAAAAACTACTAAGTACCCTGAATTATTACCGCTCGATTAATATCAGCCAACAAGTCTCCCCAAAGGATTCGACCAAAATGAATATTAAATTATACATGACTCCCAAAAAAAAGATGTCCATGGGATATTTGATTGATTTCAACAACTCCAACGTGGATAATGCCGGTCAAAATGGCTCTTTCTTGGGCATCGGCGGAAACATCAACTTTGCCCATAGAAATATTTTTCGGGGCTCGGAGTTGCTGCGCCTTAACTTGGATGCCGGTTTGGACATCGCCCTCAAAGACAAGGTGCATATTAATTCGTCCAACGTCTCTTTTTCAGGAGATTTATTCTTTCCTAAATACATCAATACCATCCCTTTTGTCAACATTGGCAAGTGGCTCAAAAACAAGCAATTAGACGATTTTTCCAGAAATGTCCGAAAATTTTCTTCTTCCCAAATATCGACTAATTTTTCCTTTGTCAACATCCCCAAATGGTACCAATATCGGCTATTGAAATCCAATATCGGAATCAATTATTATGGTCAAAATGGTAGCCAAATGAACGTCAACAATATTGGGATAGAATACTTTTTTCCCCAGCCGGATACCGCCTTTGTCAGCTTGATGAATAATTTTATTTATTTACAGCGGAGCTTCCGCAAACAATTGTTTACCGGTTTTATTTTCAAAAACATTAGTTACAACTCTGATGTAAGGGTTGATTCCAAAGGTCTTTCTTTTCAATGGGGCGGCAGTTTTGATGTGTCCGGTTTGGAGATTTTAGCCATCAATCAAACCTATAATGCCCTGACCGGCAAACAGGAAATTTTTAAACTAGGTAGAGAAAATGATAAGCAGATAGAATATGCCAAATTTCTCAAAATGTCCTTGCATTCGACGCTCAAAAAAGATGTAACCGGCAGCCAGACCATCGGCGGCAAATTAACCATAGGTGTGGCAGTCCCCTTGTCCGACACCCGCAACGTACCGTATGTCGCTCACTTTTTTGCCGGCGGGCCCAATTCCATTCGGGGTTGGTCGATTCGGGAGCTTGGCCCCGGCGGTTTTAAGGACCCTATATCTTCTGCACCGGGCTATAATCGGCCTTATTATCAAAGTGGAGATTTAAAGCTTGAAATGATGTCCGAATGGCGGTTTGATATTTACTGGATATTTAAGGGAGCTATTTTCTTGGATGCCGGCAATGTCTGGACCATTCACAAAGATCCAGAACGTCCGCATTCAGAAATCACAAAAGATTTTTACAAGCAAATAGCCGTCAGCTCCGGTATAGGTCTTCGGATGGATTTAACCTATTTTATTTTGCGCTTCGACCTGGGACTAAAAATGCGCAACCCTTACCCCAACGATCAGAATTATTATTGGATTAATTACGGCGGCGGCTTCCGTAAAGTCTCTCTGAATAGTTTTAACTACAATGTACAGGTCGGGTATCCTTTCTAGGCTTTCTTTTTTTGTAACTGTTTAAGCTTCGCTTGTTCGCCAAATTTTGTTTCGTACGCTGTTTTTTTTCTATTTGGTTCAAGCGTTCAACCGTTAAACCTGCCCGACGCAGGCGGGTTGTTAAACCTGCCCGTAGCAGGCAGGCTGAATTAATTGATAATCAATTAGTTACAAAATCAGCTGAACAGTTGAACGATTGAACAGCCCGCCTGCGTCGGGCAGGTTTAACAAAACACCACAAAACCAAATAATATTCTACTAAACGAGAGCAAATCTTCCAAGATGGACTTTTTACAGTGAACTCAGCACCTAAACAGTTACCTTGTTTTTTAGATTAATGGTGTGGTATAAAAAGCCCAACTCCAACTATTGATGATACCTTTTCAAGATGCCCTCCCTTTTGGCTTCCACCACTTTCTCATAAAAGGATTGGTAAGTACCGGCATCCTTAAATATCATAGCCACTTGATCAGGTGTTTCTCCGAGACTTGACGAAGCTTCGGCCACGGGAGAATGTACCAATGTCTCATGAGCGGCGGACTTATCAGAAGACAAACTGTTGACAGTCAAAAACCCAACCAATAACAAAAAAGAAGCTGCCACCGCATAAAGCGGATACCACCGAATGTTTCGCTTCTTTGCGGGTGCCTTGTCGAGTTTAGCTTCCAGTTTATCCCAAGTATCGGGAGACGGCTGCTCCGATATCCTTGCCGCTTTTTTTCTAAAATTTGCCTTATTAGTTTCCATCACAAAAGTTTTTTTTTGGGTAATCATTTGACCTATTCTCAGCTACCGAGCTCACCCTGGCGGTAACCAATATTTTCCAAAATATTCTTGAGTCGTTTTTTCGCAAGAATCAACTGAGATTTAGAAGTATTGATGCTGACGCCCAATTTTTCCGCAATCTCTCGATGCTTATACCCTTCCACCACAAAAAGGTTAAAAACCGTCCGATATCCATCCGGCAATTGATCCAAAATAGCCAGTATATCATCCGCCTGCATCCGGTCCAAAATACTCCAATCGTCACTCGCTTCATGTATGGGCAACTCATCGACAAAGTCCATTTTCTGCTTGCGCAAATACATCAACGCTTCATTGACGGAGATTTTGCGAATCCAGCCTTCAAAACTCCCGTTACCGGAATATTTATCCAACTTGGTCAATACCTTAAACATGGCCTGCACCAATACATCTTCAGCCGCATCCAAATCCTTGACATAGCGACGACAGACCCCCAACATTTTGGGTGCAAACCGATTATACAGCTCCTTTTGAGCCATTCGGTCTCCCGTCTTACATCGCCTTATGAGTTCTTTTTCGTCCATTTACTCAAGTTAGATTCTTCAAACCTGAGTTCGACGAAACCTTTGGATTCAGAAAACAAAGTTAAAAACCATCTAAAAAAAGGGTAATTTACTTTGTTTTTCTTACAGACCTGCCTTCTTACTTAGAAGGTTTCCTAAAATTGTCCATTTTCTGCTTTAAT
>JANTGI010000004.1 GCA_024762995.1 Saprospiraceae bacterium
CAATCCATCTGTTATTTGGCCGGAGCCGGGACAGATATTTCCTTTGATTTGGAGTTAGCTAATGCCTACCGGCCAAAAATCTTTATTTTTGACCCCACTCCCGGTGCCATAGCCCACTTTGAAGACACCAAAAAGGGGATTATGGCCGAAAACGAGATGTTTACGCAAGGAAGAAAACATCAATATCCCCAAGATAAAAAAGCTTTTGACGCTATAACGTTTTTAAATTACGGTATCTGGAATAAGGACGAAACGCTCAAGTTTTATGTGCCGGCCAATAAAGACCATATTTCGCATTCGGTTAAAAACTTGAACAAAACTTCCGATTATTTTGATGCAAAAGTAAAGAGCTTGTCTTCTATTATGGCAGAGCTGGGGCATGATCATATTGATTTACTCAAAATTGATATAGAAGGGGCCGAATATGAAGTTTTGGAAGATATTGTTCAGAAAAAGTTGACAGTCAAGTCTATTTGTGTAGAGTTTGATGAGAATTTCACCAAGAACATTGATTCAGGATATTTGAAGCGAATAACGGGTACCGTTGAAAAGCTAAGAAGCTACGGTTATCTACTGGTGCATCGCGAAAAGCCTTTTGACATGACATTTATACACAAAGAATATTTGGGGTAGCCATTTCGATTTGTAACATAGACTAAAATCTTAAAGCCGGAGTGGGGCTTTTGTCCATTCAAGTATTCCAATCCAAAGACTTGGTGACCATTTTTGATTCAGGACATATTGTGTTTTTTTTATATTTATTCTTCGCTAAAATCATAAAACCTGCTTCTTTTCGTTAAGAGAGGCGATTAAAATTCACCTAGCTTTGTACTTGGTACAAAAAATAGTACACTTTTTTGAAAAAAATTACTTTTGATGAGGACAATGTTACTTTTTATTTCCTTTGTTTTGACTTTTCAGGCTGTTCAAGCACAAGGTATTCGGTTTGTGAAGGGGAGTTTAGATGAGGTGCTCTCGCTTGCGCAAAAAGAGAAAAAATTAGTCTTTATTGATGCCTATACGACTTGGTGCGGCCCTTGTAGGGCGATGACTAAAAATGTATTCCCAAAGAAAGACGTGGGGACCTATTTCAATGAGCATTTTATCAGTACCAAGATTGATATGGAAAAAGGAGAAGGGCCGGCTATTGGATTGAAATATATTGTAAAGTCATACCCAACCATGCTTTTTATTGACTCGGAAGGGACTTTGGTGCACAAGGTAGCCGGCTACCAAAGTGCAGAAAATCTAATCAAGCAGGCTCAAAAAGCGTTAAGCCCGGAGTCAAACCTTGGAGCAATGCGCGAGCGTTTTGAGATCGGAGATAGAGACCCTGCCTTCTTATTGAAATATCTGGACTTGCGGTACAGTATGGGGGATTATTCCCAAGGCCCCGTCCTCGAAGAGTATCTTAAGACACAGAAGGATTGGACAAAGCCGAAAATCCTAAAAACAATTTACAAATACATCGTTGATGCGGACTCCGCTCCATTTCAATTTATGGTGGAGCACAAAGATTTATTTTATCGCTTGTACGGCGCTCCCAAAGTGGGCAAAAAAATTCAAGTGCTTCTTGAAAAGAAAATGAACAATCCGGATGTTACTCTTGACGAACTACAAGCCATTTACCGAAAGGTTTATCCAGGCAAAACCGGAGAAATCGAAGCTTCAAAAGTTCGAATGACTTATTATCGCCGAAAAGGGAACCGAAACGCTTTTGCGCAAGCTGCCTTGAATCACTTCAAAAAGTACCCTAGCCAAAACTCTGATGAACTAAACGAAGTCGGCATTACTTTTTATGAAAATATCAACAAGCGAAAATATCTGAAAAAGGTCATTAAGCTCGTCAAAAAGTCTATTGAGTTGGATAGCAATATGGAAAATAATCTAACGCTTGGACAGCTTTATTTTAAGCTGAAAAAGAAGAAAAAAGCAAGAAAAGCAGTGCTAAATGCCATCTCGTTGGCCAAAGCCCAAGATGAGGACTATGACGATGCCGAAGAGTTTTTGAAGCAAATTGAAAAGAGATAAGGCCGTAAAGAGACAAGTTTGAATCTGGGAGTCGCTTGTGTCTCGCTGGGTTTTTACTGTAAAGTACCTAATTTGTTTTTGTCCAAAATTATTCACTTAATTGGTTCCCAGACCGGAGTTTACCAAACTTTAACAACGGCCGGATTCATTACCCAACGACTCCATTTTTTATTATAAGTATGGACTTTTTTGCTGTCTCCGGCGAGCGGGTGATGCCGATTGACCCATTCAAATAGACCGCCGTACAAATTAAAAACATGCGTAAAACCGGCTTTTTTAAGTTTTTTACCGATTTTTTCACTGCGGTAGCCCACCGAGCAATAGACTACAATTCGGGTGTTTTTGTCGATGTCTTTCCAGTCCTCTATATCAAAGTGCTTGTAGCCGGCAAATTGTGCTTCAGGGAGGTGACTTACGTCAAATTCTTCTCTTTCTCTGGCATCCAAAATAAGATATTGGGAGGGGTGAGCCGCCAAGGAGTCAACATCCAGCACCGGGACTCTGTACTGAATCAGTGAGCGGACTTTTTTGTCGAAAGACCGATCGCTGCAGGAGGCGTTTTTCGGGTTTTGGCTGTGTAACTGAAAAAAGCTCATAAGTGCTAGGCCAATGAATAAAAAGCGTGGTATCAAGTTCATTCTAATTGTTTGCTCGCTCGCTTGCGCCAAATAATGCCGATAATACCAATAATAATCATCCCAATGGCAATGAGTTGGGCTTGCGTAAAGTGGAATCCAAAAATATCATACTTAATGTTTACGCGAATTTTTTCAATAAAAAATCGCTCCAAACCATCCAGTATCATAAATACAAAGAAAAGGACTCCTGCGGTCTTTATTCGCTTTCTTAATGTCCACAAGATGACAAATATGAGTATAGATAGACCCGTTTCATATACCGGTGTCGGAAAAACCCCTGTGGGTAGGACGTGGCAAAAATTCCAAGTGCAATCAGGAATGAGTACGCCTTCCCCGGCCACATTGTGGGGGTAAGTCTGGGACCAAAGAATGTCCGGCACCCAGCTCGGTTGATTATAGGCATATTCTACGCCCGCATCGGTGACTCCTTTGACCGGAATGCCCCAGTCGCCATCTCCCGAAAGTTGGCATCCTATACGTCCGGTACCATAGCCCAAAATCAATGCCGGTGCAATTGCATCCATCGCATGTAAGATAGAAATTCCCTTGAAATTTTTTCGTAAGTACCAGACGACTGCGATATAGCCAAAAATTAATCCGCCATATATCGCTAACCCACTCCCGGATAAAAAGACCCCAATCGGATCTTTGAAAAAACTGTCTAAATGCTCTAAAATATCAAAAACCTTGGCGCCCAAAATACCGGAAAAAGCCGCAACCATCGCTATTTCTGTGATTTTATCATGAGGATAAATCTCTACGCGAGTCTTTTTAGGAGGAACTATTTTTTTTCTTTCTCCGTCCCAATATCTCCAATAGCCAAATACGGCCGCTAATATCAGACCTAATACGATATTGCCTTTCATCGAGAAAATGCCGGCTGCCGGATCTAGTTGAAATTCCTTAAAATGCTGGTAGGCGTATGGTAGCTTCATACCCAGTACTAAGCCTAAAAAAGCATTGCCAATAATATCCCCAAGAGATGCCGGCAAACCTTCTACTTGAATGACCGTTACCGGCTTAAAGATGCCTTCCTTTGCCTTGCGCTTTAATTCCAGCTTGAAGAAATACGCCAGCACACCTACGCCTGCAGCCAAGAAAAAGCCAAATGTTTTTATTAGCGAAAGGGCATTGTCCGGCCGGGTGCCGAATAAATCATGAAATAAATAAGAAAAGTCCGGATACATAGCAAATTTGTTTCGAGCATGATGCCATCAGTTAACAGCATTTGCGCTCATTTATTGCAAATATAGTAAATATGCTTAGACCAAATCGGTTTGCTCATTATTCTGCCACAAATTTTATAAATCTCCGCAAAAATCAGGACACAAGTTGGTCAATTCTGTATATCGTGGCGTGGTCATGCCGCAAGAAAGTTCAAAAAATCGCCCCATAAATTTCAGGAGAATTTAACTTTCGGAATCCATTAATATGGAAGCTGTAGTATTTGGTCAAAGTTTGTAGGATTTCCTTTCGTTCTGCTCGGGTACTTTTGACTTGGTGGGCGCGGTGCAAGTCCGTCACAAAAAAAGTCTTTAATAAGGGGACTATGGCTCCATCTTTGGACCAGGACATTTCGTTAGGGCTTTCGCAAAAGACACCATCCTTTAAATCAAAAAAAAGACTTTTACCGGCCGGAATCCGGGGTTGAAAACCCAAGAAAGTGGTTAGATTGCTCATAAAGGAAATCGGTATGTTGGAAAAAGACTCTTGCGTGTTATCCAAAAAAATATAACTCTCCCAAAGGAATTGAAAGACTTCAGGATTGGGCTCAGATTCTTGCACTGTTTTGCTGCAAAGCTCTGACATAAAAACACTTACCGCTGTTTTGTGTATAGAAAAGGGGATTTCCCGAAAGGGGTAGCCGGATTTCGCCTCCTTTATCCGGTGCATTTTTTTGTCATCTCTATAATAAGAGACCAACTCCAGTAAGCTGCCCGGTTGAAAAAGCCCGGCACCAGTCGTTGTCTTCGCTTTTCGGACACCACTTATGATAAAATGCTGCAAGCCATTGGTTTCCGTGTAAATATCCGTGATAAAACTGGTCTCGCTATATTTTACCGAGCGGAATACGATGCCTTTGGTAGAGAGGAGCATGGCCTAAAACTCCGCACTACCCGGAAACCTAGGGAATGGGATGACATCCCGAATATTGGTCATTCCGGTGACAAATAAAACCAATCGCTCAAATCCTAGGCCGAATCCAGCATGGGGACAGGTACCATAAACCCTTGTGTCCAAATACCATTGCATCTCTTCTGTGGGGATGTTCATTTCCTTCATGCGATTATGTAGGACATCTAGCCTTTCTTCGCGCTGGGAGCCACCGACTAATTCCCCGATACCCGGTACCAAAATATCCATGGCGGCCACGGTATTATTATCCTCGTTCAGACGCATGTAGAAAGCCTTGATATCTTTGGGGTAATCGGTGATGATGACCGGCTTTTTGAATTTCTTTTCTACCAAGTAACGTTCGTGCTCCGATTGTAAATCCATGCCCCACTCTTTGACAGGATATTTAAACTTGCCCTTTTTGTTGGGTTTGGAGTTTCTTAAGATGTCAAAAGCTTGGGTATAAGTGATTCGCTCAAATTTATTGTCGATAATGGACTGCAATTTTTCCAGCAAAGGAAAGGAGCGTTCATTTTGTGGTTTATTTTTTTCTTCATTTTCAAGCCTTTTGGCCAAAAAATCAATGTCTAGTCGGGCATGTTCTAAGGCATATCCAATGACATATTGCAGCATATTTTCGGCAAGATCCATGTCGTCATTCAGGTCGGCGAAGGCGATTTCAGGCTCGACCATCCAAAATTCAGCTAAGTGGCGAGTCGTATTTGAATTTTCTGCGCGGAAAGTGGGGCCAAACGTATAGACGTTGGACAAGGCGGTGGCCGCTAATTCGGCTTCTAATTGACCGGAGACAGTAAGGTTCGTTTCTTTTTCAAAGAAATCTTGGGAATAGTCAACAAGCCCGTCTTCGTTTTTGGGTACATCGTTTAAGCTTAATGTCGTTACCGAAAACATTTCCCCTGCCCCTTCCGCATCTGAGCCGGTAATAATGGGCGTATTCATATAATAGAATCCCCGATCATTAAAAAACTTATGAATGGCGTAGGCCAAATGATGGCGAATCCGAAAAATAGCACTAAATGTTTGTGTCCGAAAGCGCAGATGACCATTTTTGCGCAAGAACTCCAAGGAGTGTCTTTTGGGTTGTAAGGGATAAGTTTCCGGGTCGCTATCGCCTGCGATGATGATTTCGTCGGCGACCAACTCCATGGTTTGTCCATGTCCAAGGCTTTCAATCAGCTTGCCGGTGACGATGATGGCGGCACCCGGGGTAATCCTTTTTAGGATGTCTTCCGACAAACGGTCTCGATCAACCACCACTTGAAGGTTGGTGATGATGGAGCCGTCATTAAGGGCAATAAATTGGTTGTTCCGAAAGGTACGTACCCATCCTTTGGCGGTGACGATTTGTCCTGCAGGCGTGCTTTTGAGCAGTTGGGAGATTCTAGTTTTCTTGTTCATCTTTACCTAAACGTTTTCTTTCCAAATTGGATTTGCAAAGGTACGGTTTTTTTTCGCCTTGGAAAGAGCGAAGAGATTGGTGTGTGTATAACATATTGCACCTTTTTGAAGATTTCGGTCAATTCAAGCTCCATTGGAGTGACACCTTTGTAGCTCGCAACGTAGTGGAAGGATAAAATCATACCCCCAACTGAAAGTCATAGCAAGTTATGTTGGAAAAACCAACGCAGGGTAAGGGAAAATTTGAAATGTTTAGTAGGTGTTATTGTCTGAAAAATAAGCTTCAAATTTTTTCTTAATCAAGGCGGATTTTGGAGGCATAGCAGGTTATGACGACCACTAGCCCTGTCTAAAATATTGTTTTTGTGCAATCTGTTATACATACGAGAATGGCTCAATCGGAGTTTGCCCCCCCTAATTTAAAGGATTGAACACCGACCCGCCTACTGCGCGGCTGGTCCGTGTTCAATTACGCATTTTTCTGTTTTTTTTGATAAGAGATGGGGACAAAACCCGATTGCACCCAGACGAGAATGGCGCAATTAAATGACCAAAGTGCATGATAAATAGTGGCGGAGGCAATATGGTTGACTCATTAGTCGCATTGAATCTGCTCGATGCAGGCGGGCACCGCAGGCAATTGAACAAGGAAACATATTAAAATTCCCACATCATGTCACTCAATCAAATGCCCAAGAAAGATCAAGCCTAATCTCTTTCATTGCGTCGAAACCGTCTGAAAATCCGTTTGCGGAAGCCAAACAATAAACCTAAAATCAAAAGAATCGGCCAAATAGAAATTAATCCCAGCGTTAATTCTTCGAAGAAGGAAAGACCGTTTTTGAAAGAGCGACCGACTCGGTTCCAAAAACTATTGGAATAGGTGTTGGGAGTGGGCTTGTATTCTATTTTTTGGTAAAGCTCCACGGTGATGGTACTCAAACGGACATTGGAGGAAAGAAATTTGAGCCGGCCTTCCGCTGCTTCTATTTCTTCCTGTACCACACGGATTTTTTCTTCGGCCAACAAGATGTCTTTGACTGTTTTGGCCTTGTTGCGAAGGATGTCGATATATCGGTCACGGACTTCCTTTTTGGTTTTTAGGCGGGTTTGGATGTCGAAGTATTCTTCGGTGACATCATCGGTGTGGATTCGCTCATAATTCAAAAAAATAGCTTGCTTTTTGATGGAGTCCAAAAGTGTTTGAAAGTTTTTGGCAGGTACCTTTAGGCTGATTTGGGCGCTCCACTCATAATTGGAGTTGGCCATGTTGAGATTAGAAACAAATCCACCAAATTGCTCGACTAGGTCCTGTATGTGTTTGGAGCTGGAGTCTAGGTTCTTGACTTGGAGGCGTACTTCTGCAGTTTTGATAATTTTTCTTGTGGAAGGGATGGGGGATGATTCTTCTTTTTTATATTGCGGGGCTTTAGGGGGAGATGATTCCGTTTGGGGTGTCCCGGCATCATCGTACATCGCTGATTTTTCGGAGTTGGCTTGGCAGGATAAGGCAACGAGGATAATCAGAAACAAAAATAACTTTTTCATGGCTTTTAGTTTTTTGGCTTAGCCGTAAGATGCCACTTTTTGGGGAATTGGTGGGTATTTGTTGTGCATTATTTTTAATGCAGTAGATACTAGGGTGCCATGTAGCTATTACGTTTTTTCTCCTGCAAGGAAAAATAAAGATATAAATCCCTAACTTTACCCCATGAAGAAACCACAATTATACCTTTTGCCGGTACCCCTTTCGGAAACGGATATCCAAACGATTCCCGAGTACAATCGCCAAATTATGAGTAATATCAGGTATTTTATTGTGGAACGGGTGCGTACTGCTCGGCGATTTTTGCGCAAGCTGGCTCCGGATGTCGTCATAGATGAATTAACTTTTTTTGAGCTCAACAAACGGACGACGCCGGAGGAGTTGAGTGAGATGCTGGCACCTATTTGGCAAGGATATGACGTCGGGCTGATGTCGGAAGCAGGCTGTCCGGGGGTAGCCGATCCGGGGGCTTTAATTGTGGAGATGGCGCACGAATCAGGTATTGTCGTTCATCCGTTGGTGGGGCCATCTTCTATTTTGTTGGCGTTGATGGGTAGCGGGATGAACGGTCAATCGTTTAGCTTTCACGGTTATTTGCCTGCCAAAAAGGAGCAGCTAGTTCCCGCTTTGCGCAAGCTGGAGCAGGTGTCCGGGCAGACGGGTGGGGCTCAGTTATTTATTGAAACCCCTTATCGCAATCAGCAAGTTTTTGCGCAAGCTATGGCGTGCCTTTCGGCCAAAACAAAATTGACTATAGCGGCAGATTTGACGACAGAAAGTCAATATATCGTCACCAAATCTATCGGGCAATGGAAGCAAGCCCCGCCTCCTGCACTTCACAAGCGCCCGGTGGTTTTTGTCCTTCAAGCCCATTGAAATCTCTTAAAGACTTTGTAGCGATTGGTTTTTTGTGGGGAGAGTCTCTTTTATTTCCAAATTTTTACCTATTTTTGTGAGCCCAAGCGCATTCTTGGTTTTAGCACTCTAAGCACAAAAAAATATGTCGATACACCAATTCAAAGTGAAGTCCATAGATGGAGGGATGATTGATTTTGCCGATTTTAAGGGCAAAAAATTGATGGTGGTCAATGTCGCATCCGAGTGTGGTTTTACCAATCAGTTTGCGCAATTGCAGGAGTTGCACGAGAAATATGGCGACAAAATAGAGGTAATTGGCTTTCCTAGTAATGATTTTGGCGGGCAAGAGCCCAAGAGTGAAGCGGAGATTTTAGATTTTTGCCGCAAGGAGTATCACGTGACTTTTCCCCTTACGGAAAAAGTAAAAATCAAGGGACGCAACAAGCACCCTGTGTATAATTGGCTCACCAAAAGCAGCGCCAACGGCAAAATGGATAGTAAGGTCGGGTGGAATTTTCAAAAGTATTTGATTAATGAAGACGGGGAATTAGATGCGATGTTGTCACCGGCCAATCCGCCTATTTGTGAAGTCGTCTTGGCTTGGTTAGGGGAGTAGAGACAAGGCACGCCTTGTCTCTACTCGGTCCGCAACCCAATAACCACGCAGGATTCTAACCGACAAAGATCAAGTAAGGACACCTAAACAGTTACAATAAAAAAAGAATGTTCAAAAAAATTCCCGGAAGGGAAAATATTAAACGGGAATTGAAAAATATGGTGTCCGAAAACCGGATACCGCATGCCATAATGTTTTTGGGCCCGGAAGGGAATGGGGCCTTGGCCTTAGCATTTGCTTTTGCTCAATACTTATTGTGTAACCAAAAAGAAGAGGGGGATGCTTGTGGAGTTTGTCGCCATTGCAGACGGATTCAATCTCATACTCACCCTGATGTACATTATACCTTCCCTGTCATTTCCCGCAAGGGGATGAATGGGATTAGCCCGGAGTTTTACGAAGAATGGCGAAACTTGCTGGCGAAGTACCCCTACCCTTCTATCAATCATTGGATGGATGTGCTGGGTGCAGAGAACAAGCAGTTTAATATCAATAAAAATGAATGTCAGCAAATTGTCCGTCAGCTTTCGCTAAAATCCGTCGAAGCTCCTTACAAAATTCAGATTATTTGGTTGCCCGAATATCTAGGGAAAGAAGGCAATCGCTTATTGAAAATGATGGAAGAGCCTCCTGCTGATACTCTTTTCTTTTTGGTCGCGCAAAATACAGAACATATCCTGAATACCATTATCTCTCGTTGTCAAATAATGCATATTCCTTCTTTTACGGATGAAGAAATTAAAGCGTTTGCCATCAATCAGTGGCAACTATCCGAAAACAATGCGCAATCCATTGCGTTATTAGCGGAAGGAAATATGAGTGTGGCCTATAATATGCTGTCCGATCAAGCAGATGAACTGACTCCGATATTTGTTAAATGGATGCGCTTGGCTTTTCAGGATCGAGACGGCAAATTGGTGGAGTTGGTGAATGAGATGGCTCAATTGGGGAGAGAGAGACAGAAGCAATTGCTTTCCTTGGGCTTGAGGTTGTTGCGGATGATGTTGTTGTCACGGATGACCGGCAGTCAACCGGAAGGGTTGGAGGATTTTGTGGCCGTATTTGTCCAAAAAATGGCCGCTTTTATTGATTATGAAGGTTTGAGCCAATTGGTAGAGCTGATGGATGCTTGTTTTTATGCGGTGGAAAGAAATGCTAATCCGAAAATTTTGTTTTTGGATGTTTCTTTCAAAATAAACGGTATCTTGCGTGGTGTGAAGGCATAAACGGTTTTTTTGGCCTAGAAGCTACGGGTTGGACCTTTGGAAAAATTAAAAAAATGAACACAAAAGACAATAGTTCTTACTGCGCTAGCGGTGGGTGTAATAAAAAAGATACTTTTGACTGGATGTCCAAGATGGGCATTAGTGATGTGGATGGGTTTGATTTGGTAGAAGTAAGTTTTAAGCAGGGAGTCCACAAGGAGTTTGTCCACAATCCGGCCTATTTGCAGGCCGTGACGGGAGACATGGTGGTTGTAGATGTGGGGAGTGGATATGATATTGGGCAGATTACGCTTTCCGGCGAATTGGTCAAGCTGCAAATCCATAAAAAGCGAGTCAAAAACAACACAGAATTTGGCAAGATCATACGCTTGGCAGATAAAACCGATTTGAGCAAGCTGGACCATGCACGTAGTATCGAGATACAAACGATGATTCGTGCACGGGCGATTGTCAATTCGTTGGGATTAGAAATGAAGATTGGTGATGTGCGATATCAGGGAGATTTGCGGCAAGCCACTTTTTACTATATTGCCAATGGGCGCGTAGATTTTAGAGAGTTGATTAAGGTCTATGCCCGCGAGTTTAAGATTCGTGTCAAGATGCGCCAAGTAGGAGCCAGACAAGAGTCCGCCCTAATTGGTGGTTTGGGGTCGTGTGGGCGTGAGCTTTGTTGCTCGACTTGGTTGACGGATTTGAAGTCCGTTTCGACTGCTGCGGCCCGGTATCAAAACTTGTCTTTTAATCAAGCGAAACTCTCCGGTCAATGTGGTCGGCTAAAATGCTGCCTGAATTTTGAGTTGGATTATTACGTGGAAGCCTTACGGGAATTTCCCAAAAATGCCCGTAAGTTGAAGACCGCTAGCGGCATCGCCAAATTGGTTAAGACGGATATTTTTCGAAAACTGATGTTTTATACTTACGACTCGGATCGCGGTCGTGGTAAGCTTTATGCCATCCCACCTGCCAAAGTAAAGGAAATTGTCGCGATGAACCGGAAAGGGGAAGAGCCCGCTAACTTGGTGGACTTACAGGTCATGATTAATGTCCCGGCCGAAGAAGATAAGTGGGATTACGAAAATGTAGGACAAGTCGTAGAGCTTCCGCCGGAAGTGAAAAATAAACGACGACGCAAAAATAACCGTCGTAAAGGTCAAGTAAATCGCCGAAAACCGACCCGCTCAAAGTCTCAAGAACAAAAAAATACCCAATCAGGCGCTACTAAAAAATCGGACAACAAATCGAAGACATCCGGAAAAACTCAAGGTAGCCAAAAACCACAGTCCGGAGCCGCCAAACCGGGAACGCAAAAAAAACGAAGACCTGCAAGAAAAAAACCAAGAAATAATCCTCCACCCAAAAAGGACTAATCCCTGTTTGATTTGGGGACTCTTTTGATACCTGATAGTTTTTGGCTTATGGCCTGTTTAAAATATCCCGGATAGGCATCCAAAGAGGAGGCATTTCAAAATCCCATAAAGTCAAAACCAATCCCCGTTTTCATCGTTCCTAAGAAATAATGCCGGATAGTGGTCTGTCTATGTTACCAAATTGGGGGCGCTATGACCGGAAGATAAAAAAGCATTCATGCTCAAAGGAATACTCGATAAGATTAATCGAAATAGAATCAGTCAGGAACTAAAAATCCATTCTGAAAAGCCGGAAGTATCCCTACTCAAAGGTGTGAAAGGTTCTTTTTTGTCGTTTTTAGTGGCGGCGTTTAACGAAAGTGAAAAGCGTCCTATGCTAATCATTAAGGAGAACAAGGAGGAAGCTGCTTATATGCTCAATGATTTGCAAGGAATTGCGGGGCACCACCAAATTCATTTTTTGCCGGATTCCTTTAAGCGGCCGGCTCATTTTGAGATGGTGGACGCCAATAATGTTCTCGCTCGTACCGAAATAGTCAATCAATTGACGGGGACGGAAACACCCAACCCCATCATTGTGACCTATCCCGAAGCTTTGTTTGAGAAGGTAGTGGATCCGACGGAAGTCGTGTCAAGTCGTTTGGAAGTGCGGGTCGGAGCCCTCTTGGATCAGGAAACGATGATGGACGTCTTGTTAGAGTACGAGTTTAAGCGGGTAGATTTTGTCTATGAGCCGGGGCAGTTTTCGATACGCGGGGGCATAGTGGATGTCTTTTCATTGGGCAATCCCTGGCCGTTTCGGGTAGAGCTATTTGATGATGAAGTGGAGAGTATCCGGAGTTTTGATCCGTTGACACAATTGTCTAAAGAAGACCAAAAAGTCATTCATATAGTGCCTGATTTTTCGGCATTGGAAGAACAGACCAAGAAGGTATCGGTGTTGGATATCCTTCCGGAAAATACGGTTGTGGTGGCTGATGACTTTCAATTTTTGTTGGATCGGCTGCAGGTTTGTTTTGAGAAAGCGGAAGAATACGGTCACAAAGTTACGGTACAGAGTGATCAGGACTTGCGTAAAATATTTAGAGAACGTGCTTTTTTGTATCCTAGGGAGACGGTGGAGCAGTTGACCAATAAGGTCGTCTGGCTGATGTCAGATACCAGTGCGGAGTTAAGGCCGGCACAGACATTTACTTTTGACGTGTTGTCACAACCGAATTTTAGCAAGAATTTTAACTTGTTGATTGAGAACTTGCAATCGTTAAAAAAGGAAGGATATACGCTCTATATCTTTGCAGAAAATGCCCGGCAATTCACCAGATTTGAAGCCATCTTTAAGGATTTGAATGCGCAGGTCGAGTTTATAGGTGTGGAGACTGCAATACATGAGGGTTTTATTGCGAAAGCAGAAAAAATAGTCTGTTATAGTGACCATCAAATATTTCAGCGGTTTCATGCGTATCGCTTGCGGCAGGGTTTCTCGAAAGAGAAGGCGCTTAATCTACGGATGGTAAAGGATTTGGTGCCGGGAGATTATGTGACGCATATTGATCATGGTATTGGTCGGTTTTCGGGCTTGCAGAAGATAGACATCAACGGTAATTTGCAAGAAACGGTACGACTCGTGTACAAAAATAATGACTTGCTTTATGTCAGTATCCACTCTCTGCACAAAATCTCAAAGTATGTAGGCAAGGAAGGCAAAGAACCGGTGTTGAATAAAATCGGCTCTGATGCTTGGCAGAGATTAAAAAATCGCACCAAAAGGAAGATAAAGGACATCGCCAAAGAGTTGATCACCCTTTATGCCAAGCGAAAATCTACCAAAGGCTTTGCCGCCAATCCGGACGGCTATCTCCAAAATGAGTTGGAAGCGTCCTTCTTTTTTGAAGATACACCGGACCAAGTCAAGGTGACTGCCGAAGTCAAAAAAGACATGGAAAGCGAGCAGCCCATGGATCGGTTGATTTGTGGAGATGTCGGCTTCGGGAAAACAGAAATTGCCATTCGAGCGGCATTTAAGGCGGTATTAAGTGGCAAACAGGTGGCGATTTTGGTACCGACCACGATTTTGGCCTTGCAGCATTACAAGACTTTTTCCGAAAGGTTAAAGCCGTTTGGGACGGAAGTAGATTATGTCAATAGATTCAAAACGGCAAAGCAGAAAAGAGAAATCTTTGAAAAGCTGGAAAAAGGTACCTTGGACCTGGTGATTGGTACCCATGCGATTTTGTCCAAGAAAGTGAAATTTAAGGATTTGGGTTTGTTGGTGATTGATGAGGAGCAGAAGTTTGGCGTTGCCGCCAAAGAAAAATTACGAAGCCTAAAAGTCAATGTGGATACATTGACCATGACCGCCACGCCGATACCTAGAACGTTGCAGTTTTCTTTGATGGCTGCCCGGGACTTGTCGGTTATTCAGACGGCGCCGCCCAATCGGCAGCCGATTCATACGGAAGTGCGGACATTTCACCACGAGTTGATTCAGGATGCCATATTGTATGAGGTAAATCGGGGCGGGCAGGTATTTTTTGTGCACAATCGCGTCAAAACTCTTCCGGATGTCACCGCTATGGTACGCAAGTTGTGCCCGGAAGTAAAAGTGACGATGGCACATGGACAAATGGAAAGCCGAAAATTAGAAGAAGAATTAATGAAGTTTGTTCGGGGAGAGATTGATGTCTTGGTTTCTACGAATATTATCGAAACCGGCTTGGATATTCCCAATGCGAATACCATGATAATCAATAATGCCAATAATTTTGGCTTGAGTGATTTGCACCAATTGCGAGGTAGAATCGGCCGCTCCAACACCAAGGCCTATTGTTATCTTATAGCGCCACCGATGTCCACCTTGACCCAAGATGCCCGCAAACGGCTGCGCACTATCGAGGAGCACAGCGACTTGGGCAGTGGGATAAATATCGCCATGAGAGACATGGATATTCGGGGTGCCGGCAATATATTGGGCGGCGAGCAGAGTGGTTTTATTGCGGACATCGGATATGATACTTACCAAAAAATATTGGATGAAGCCATCGAAGAATTAAAGCAGAGCGATTTTAAAGAATTATTTGATCAGGATGATCAGCCCAAAGATGGTACTCATTTTGTCCAAGAAGTGCAGTTGGAAACCGATCAAGAATTATTAATACCCACCCATTATATTGTGAGTACTCAAGAGCGATTGCACCTGTACAGTCGATTTAACGATTTGAAGGACGAAGAAGGCATCGAAGCTTTCGCCAAAGAGCTGAGAGACCGTTTTGGTCGGTTGCCTAAGCAAGTATATGAGTTGTTTAATGGATTGAGAGTCAAGTGGTTGTCACGCCCGTTGGGCTTTGAGCGAGTCATCTTAAAAAATAAAAAATTACGCTGTTACTTTGTTATGAATCCGCAATCGCCATTTTATGAGACGGATGTTTTTGGAAAAATACTAGCCCTGCTTTCTGCCGGAGAAAACCCCCATAATATTAATATTAAAAAATCTAAGGATTATTTAATTTTAGCCGTTGATCATGTGAACAACTTGAAGACGGCTTTGGAGATTTTGGAATGGCTGAGCGGGGAGGTGTTGGTTGAAGAGTTGAGTGAGCATGGGTAGGTGGTGAGTGGTGAGTTTTTTAGTTAGATCCTGCCTTTGTCGGTTGGAAATTAATATCTTTTCGTCGTCGAATTATCGATTTGTCGATTGGGTTATTTGCATTATGAAATTGGTTTAGTTGCCGTTTTTTCCTATCTTTGACCAAAACCCGATGTGATGACTTATCCATATTTATTTGAACCTTTAGATTTAGGTTTTGTCACCTTGCCCAATCGTGTCTTGATGGGCTCCATGCATATAGGCTTGGAAGAAGAAAAAGGTGGTTTTGAGCGATTAGCGGCTTTTTATGCGGCTAGAGTCAAAGGTGGAGTCGGTTTGATTGTGACGGGCGGTATTGCGCCTAATCGTGCAGGTTGGGTGTCGCCTTTTTCCGCAAGGATGAAATCTTCAGTCGTCTCTAAGCACAAAAAAATAACGGATGCGGTGCATGCAGCAGGCGGACGGATTTGCATGCAGATTTTGCACACGGGGCGATATGCCTATCATCCACTGGCGGTGGCTCCATCTGCCAAGAAGTCACCTATCTCTCCATTTAAGCCGAAGAAGCTTTCGCAAAATGGCATTAAACGCACCATTAAGGATTTTGTACATGCGGCGGCACTTGCGCAAAAAGCGGGTTACGACGGGGTGGAAGTCATGGGGTCAGAAGGGTATTTGATAAATGAGTTTGTCGTGCCCAAAACGAATGACCGCACAGATGAATGGGGCGGAAGTGCTGAAAATCGTTTCCGTTTTCCGATAGAGATTGTCCGGAGGACCAGAGAGAAGGTGGGAGCGAATTTTATTATCATTTACCGGCTTTCGATGCTGGATTTGGTGGAGAATGGCAGCACTTGGGAGGAGGTCGTCCTTTTGGCGAAAGCCATCGAAAAGGCAGGGGCAACCATCATCAATACAGGGATTGGATGGCATGAATCCCGCGTACCGACCATTGCGACTCTGGTGCCGCGGGGAGGATTCAGTTGGGTAACGGCACGGCTAAAAGGAGCGGTGAATATCCCACTTGTGACCACCAATCGAATTAATACGCCGGAAGTGGCAGAGAAAATTCTAATGACCGGTCATGCCGATGTGGTCTCTATGGCTCGTCCTTTTTTGGCAGATGCTGATTTTTGCCGCAAGGCGATGGAAAATCGAGCGGACGAAATTAATACTTGTATCGCCTGCAATCAAGCGTGTTTAGATCATGTTTTTAAGCGGAAGCCGGCGACTTGTTTGGTTAATCCCAAGGCTGCTAATGAGACGATACTTGTATCTAGGCCTTCTTCGCTTGCGCAAAAAATGGCGGTGATTGGGGCGGGCATGGCGGGATTGTCCTTTGCCGTTACAGCTGCCGAGCGGGGGCACGAAGTGCATGTTTATGAGAAAGCCGATGCGATTGGGGGCCAATTTCGGATGGCTGCCAAGGTGCCGGGTAAGGAAGAATTTAGGGAGACGCTCCGGTATTTTTCTAAACAGATGGAGTTGTGGGGCGTGCACTTGCATTTGAATAGTGCGCCGGGAGCGGATGATTTGCTTTCGCAAAAATGGGATCATGTCATTGTGGCCACCGGTGTAAAGCCAAGAGAACTTCAGCTGGAAGGAATTGGGCATCCCAAAGTGTTGAGTTATCCGCAGGTTTTTGGTGGTGCCGGCGTGGGGAAGTCCGTGGCGATTATTGGGGCGGGTGGCATCGGGTTTGATGTGGCAACTTTTTTGGCGGAAGCCGACGAAGAGCATCGTCCGGATAATTTTGAAAAAACTTGGGGAATCGATAAAAGCTATGCCGAACGAGGGGCACTCACCAAACCTAATCCAATACCATCTCCCAGAAATATTTACCTGCTTCAACGCAGCAAAGGGAAGATGGGTAAGAAGCTAGGCAAGACTACCGGCTGGATTCACCGGCGCCTGCTCAAGTTTAAAGGGGTACAAATGATTTCTAGCGTGGTGTATGAAAGGATTGATGACGAAGGGCTCCACTTATTGTTGAAGGGTAAAAAGGAAGTATTGCCGGTGGATAATGTGGTTATCTGTGCCGGTCAAGTCTCAGAAAATGCATTGTTTGAGTCCTTAAAGGCTACGATGGATGGGCGAGTGCACTTGATTGGCGGGGCTAAATTGGCCGGGGAGTTGGATGCGCAGCGTGCCATCCGGGAAGGAGTGGAATTGGGATTGAAAATTTGAAGGCGTTATCGTGGAGTATTACTTGAACTTTTTGTTCGGGGAGTAGTAGATACAGGGCTTGCCTTGTACCTACTTATCAGTTTTTAGCAATCCGGATTTCATACTTATGATGCCTTTTGTTGGTAAGAGAAGTGGATTTTATCCAAGGATTATAGACTTTTAGTTGGCGGTAGCTCATGCCGTATTTTTTTGCGAAAGCTGCCCAACTGGCGACCGGCCCTTTTACTTCCACGATGGAGTAAGGCGGCAGTTCATTGTATTTTTGGTTGGGAGAAATATTGTATCCGTAGGTTTCGGGATTTTGCATGATTTCCTTGTTTGCAATAATTCTGAAGAAATAGCGCATGGTTTCTTTATTCAGATTTAAGTCATACAAGGTCTCCCCTTTTTGCTTTTGAATGGTTCTTTTTAGGCGTGGTCCCCCCATGTTGTAGGCGGAGGCGGCGAGCGCCCAAGAGCCAAATTGGTCATGGTAATGCTTCAGATATTTGCAAGCGGCTTCGGTTGCTTTCTCCAAGTTGTTTCTTTCGTCAATCTCCTTGTTGATTTCTAATCCGTAGTAGGTACCTGTGCCTTTCATAAATTGCCAAACCCCCTTGGCGCCGGCGCCGGAAGTCGCATTGGCTAGGGAGCTTTCGGTAACGGCTAGATATTTTAGGTCATCCGGTAATCCATGCTTCGCCAAAATAGGCTCAATGATCGGAAAAACCCTTTGTGCCCTTTTGATGGCTAATATCGTGCTGGTATGGTGGTAGGCAATATGTAAAATCTCTCGATCTAATCGCTCATACACATCTTGGTTTTCGATAGGTAGGCGCTCATCCGCAAAGTAAAAATCCTTATTAAGGTCAAAGGCCCGGACCACTTGGACTTGGTGGGCATCGGAGACGGGTGCTTCCGAGGAAGAACCCATAGGCGCTTCTGCTTTAAATGCCCGGTTTTCGGGCAAATAAGAAGAAAATAAGAGTAATACAAAAGCTGTTGTGATGAACAAGCTGTAGTATCCGATACGATTTTTCATAACTAATAATTTTTGGTAACTATTTAGGTCTCCGCAGGTTTTTGCCATAAGATGACTATTTTCTGCCTAAAAGGAGGAGCGCTTAAATAGTTGCTAATTTTTTTGAAAATACTGATGTAGTCAGCACTTCATAAAGTGTGCCATAAGGCCTACACTATAATTCTTTTCCAAGGTGACTTCTGTCTAACGAGAAAGCACCGGTTGGGAATTGTTTATTTTACCTTGCAAAGGGCGATTAAGTTACAGGAAATTATTCCACTTGGGTCATTTGGGCTTAAAAAGTCTCTTTTTTTGACTTAGGCCGATAACAGCACTTTGGAAGTTTAGCACTTTGTACCGGTTTCTATTGGTCCCATACGGTATGGAAAATACCCAAACTAAAGGCATCCCTGCGCCATAGTTCTGGTCACAGTATGTCTGTAAATTGATAGTTAAATTAAGGGGTAGGGGTTATTTTCTCGAAAGAGAAAACAAATATAATAGAAATAAGGGTGAAAATCAAGACCGGAAGACTTACTTTTTACGCTTGTAAATCGGCACTGTTGAGCAAGGCTCCCCAAACATAATGCTCTGTACATGAGGCTTCAGCCGTCGAGTCAACTCCATATAGGCGGATGGGGGAACCGGCTTTTTGCCACAGCCTTTTAGGATAATCTTGCCATCTTTGTGGGGACTTACGTCAAATTTAGCTAGAAAATCTCGATAATAGGCATCTATATATTCCTCCTTGGCGCCATGAAAGACCGTTTTGGCAAAATCACTTGATGCCACTCCTATCAGCATGTAAGCCCACATCGGGATAATCGCATCGGCGCTATTAAAAACCAATAACACACCATCTTGATACCGGGACCAATCATGGTCTTTGACGGCTTGCCGAAAATCCTTTTCTCGCAGTATCATGCCCCGAAACAGATAGTCTTTTAAGTCGAACTCATGCAGGGTGTCTTGCGGATAATACTGCTCCAAATTAATAGTCACCAAATCACTTTGTTGCACCTTGTTGACCAAAGGTTGGATGGGTGCGAATTTTTTGCTTTTTTCTACTTTCATTTCTTCTTTGACTGTCGTAGAATATCTAACAAGATTTTGGTTAGATGGTTGTTAAGGAACACGCCCAAAATAAATGTACTTTTTATGTGGCTTCTTTTGTGATTATTCTGCGTTGCTCATCACTCCGGTAGCCGGGCTACCATCGCTCTTCCCGCCTTGTCTAATCCCAAAATAATCTCGCCTAATTTTGAACATTTATTCTGATTGTGTCCCTTATTCGACCAGGATGCGCCATTCTTTTGGATATTTGACGGTATAATTTAGGTGGACAGTGGATTTGGTGTAAGGAGCGATGTCCAAAGACCACTTGACTTCTCCATTCACGTCGTTGTATTGTGCGGACCCAAAATCAATACCCACCACTTCAATTTTTTTCTTTCGAGACACGGGTACTTGGTCCAGTACTATGACTTTAATGGGAGTAGATTTATTGTTTTTGATTTCAGTTTTCCAAGCTTTTTTGATGATTTTCTTGGCACCTAACAGGCGGGTATTCGAGCGATCCAAAACGTTGGTGCGGGTTACAGAGATGGATTTGTCCTTGCCTAAAGAAAGCGGTAGGGTGTCCCGTACAGAGTTGGCTTCAATCAGCGCCTTGCCCACGTAGGTATTCTCAAAATACAAATTACTTTCGCCATCCATTAAGTGGAATTGCTCCCAGTCTGTAATATAGGCCATGAGATAGGCGGAAGCTTCGATTTTGGGTACGATGTGGTATTCATAACTGGCCGGCATATTGAAATTTCTCATTTCAATGATCTGGGATTTTGGTTTTGATAAAATCGTATAGGGAACTTTGATGTCAAATTCCAAACTGGTTGTATTGGTCGTCAAGTCCATTTGAATTGGCTTGGATTCTTGCGCCTTTCGTTCTTTTTTTCTGCCTGATACAACTGGAACTCCTCCGATAATCCCACTTTGGCTTTTTGCTGGCAAACGACTGCTAGAGCTCCTAGATGCAACCACGACCTCTTGTATTTGCATGCCTTCTTCGAGTACGGCATTCATTCTTGTTGAAGTGACAGGCAGGACGGTTTTTTGGAATCCTGTATAGGAAATCTCTAAATTATGCTGACCGGCAGGTACCGAAATCTGATATTTCCCGTCTATGTCCGTAGTCGTACCGATGGATGTTCCTTCTACAATAATGCTTGCTCCGTACAGTGGCTCTCCATTGGTATCCGTTATTTGACCGGTAACTCGCTTCACCATGCCGTCCAATTTGTTCGGGATACGGCGGGCTTCTCCAAGATAAAACGGAGCTAATTGGGGCACATCACCGGCATCCGTAGGGGTCGCATTAGAAAAGGTGAGAAGTACATTTTTCCAATCTACTCCGGTGGATTGTCTCAAATTGGCTTTATAAGAAAGGTTTACGGGATGATCTAAGTTATCTATCCGAATGTCATAGCTCGGAAACCAGCCGCAGTTGGAGACAAAATAGCTTACTTCAAATTTGGCAGGCATCGGGCGGGCCGCATGGACGATGATTTTGATTTTATAGAAACCTTTGCGTTCTTTGTCAGCGATTTCGTTGAGTTGATTGTACAGGGTATTGCGTTGGTTTTTTATTTCGTTGATTTGTATTTCGATTTCATTTTTCTTTACGATGGTTTGGCGCATCTCTTCGCTATACAGCTTAAAATACTGATTATAATCCGAAAAAGAAATAGGCGTATTAGTGCCGGTAATTCTTTTATTTTCTTTCAAAAAAGCTTGTTTTTCCGAAAGGGCTTGGATATCCAATTGAAGAAGCTTTGATTGACTATCCAGCTCTTTTATCTGCTTGCGCAAAAGATCGTTTTCTTTAGACTTTTCTTCGTCCAAGTAGTCCAACTGATTATGAATAGCCAGCACGGTAAAATCTCCAATTCCTTTGACACGAATACTTTTAGGGTCTAGGTATTTGGACAATCCAGAAAGAATCAATTCGGTTTTCCCTTTCGGTAAATGAGTGGCAGCTTGGCGTAGGACTTGGCCTCCTTCGATGAAAACAGTCACTTTTTTGATTGTTGAAGGCAGTGGCTGCTCTTTTGCGAAAGCGAGAAACGGGCATAAAAAAAGAATGTAGAATAGCGTCTTCATAGCAATTTTTTTTAGTGAGTAAGTTATTTGCTGTAGAACGCAAAATGTTGGACTTTTGTTGTTTGCTTGTTTGGAGTCCGGTTGATGGTAGGTGCTTCTTTATACATGGGACGATTTGGTTTGCCAAATTTGTCGCAGAATAACTGGCAAACCAATTTGGTCCATGTATAGTTTTCTAGGTTGTTTTCAGATTCAGATACTTGCGCAATCGTGAAATACTTACCGGATTTGACTCATAAGCAATTTACGGCAACAATTTTAGCTGTTTTCTTCAAAATTCTTTCATCATTCTTTGATGGAGGACTAAAAAAGTTTCCGGTCATATCGGGAATTAATACTTCTTTATTAATAGCATTTATTACACCAACAACGATATCATAATCATCCAAGAAAAAGATTTTTGAGCCCTTAAGCACTTTAAACGAAAGATAATCTTTATAAGGCAAAGGTTTTATTTTGATGTTTTGAGTCACAAACCAGTCGGGCTCACCTTTAAAATCAACTTTTCTAAATGCTAAAATACCTTTTACATCTTCTGGTGCATGTTTGAGAACAGCTTGAAGGATGTCATTAGGCGTATCAATCTTCTCCAGTTCAGCATCCGGAAAAATAAAGTCAAATCGGTTTTCAATGGTCATTGCAAGTTCTATGATATCAAGGGAGTCGAAACCGAGCTCATTTGAAAAGCTAGTATTCCAATTAAAACTATTGTACTCCAATTTTTTTGGCAATTTAAGTGACACAATAGCATCAAAAATCTTTTTTTTGAAAAATTTAATATTTGGTGGCAAATCACCGATAGTTACATCTTGACCCGAAGTAATCATGTAGGCCGCTCCTCCCAAAAGGGATTTCTCAATAAATTCACGTCTTTTCATTTGTTTGGTTTTTAATGATAAATAGTACTACTTAGCGTGAAAGCATTTGAATTTTTCGCTTTGAAATGATTCACATTAAGGAGTTATAAAAATGCAATATAATAACTTTTTGCAATATTTGCAAAAAATATCCTGAGTTTGAAGCGACTGTGGATGAAGGAAGTAATAGAAATTGACGGCGTGATAAATACTATCATTCTGGCCATCTGGACGGGGCAATTTTATCATGACGATTAAATGCGGGTTCTTTTTTGCCGAATTATAGTTGAATAAATTACATGGTAAATAATCCGCCACCCTACTGAACTGAGATTATATAAAAGAATAGGTCAAGAAGTTCTAAATGAAGAGCCTTTGTCAATACTATTTTGATAACAAAAAACCACATTTACAAAGTCGCAGCTCCGTTTTATTAAAATTTTTCGCTACATAAATTATGAAAATAAATATGTATAGAGAGTTGATAGTATTAAACATATCCGTTTACAAACGTTTACAAACGTTTACATACGCAAGTAAACGTTTATTATACGGATAATTTTTTCACTCCGGCCCATCTTTGCCACCGTTACCGATTTTTTTTATTAACGCTAAAAACTAAAGCAATGAACAATTTACGCAATCAAGTGCAACTAATCGGCCATCTAGGTAAGAATGTGAACATCAAAGAACTGGATAACGGGCGTAAGGTGGCCACCACTTCTATCGCTACGAAATACGTCTATGAGAATAAAAAAGGAGAAAAAGTGGTGGAAACCCAATGGCACCAACTTGTCGGATGGGGTAAAAATGCAACGAACATGGAGAGCTTTTTACGCAAGGGAAAAGAAGTCGCCGTCCGTGGCAAATTGACTTACCGTAAATATACGGATAAGCAAGGGTTGACACGTTATTTGACGGAAGTGGTGGTGAATGAACTGCTGTTGGTTAATTAATTGGTGTCACTTAGTAGATACAAGGTGCGCCTTGTATCTACGCATCAAAAACTTGGGCCCTGCCTGCAGGCAAAGTCAGGTCCATCATACACAAAAAACGGCTATTTTTTTACCTAAGAATAGGGGGATTTAAACAGTTACGAGTTATAAACTTTCAACCATGAAGGAAAACTATTTGCATTATATATGGCGGCTGGGACATTTTCGGCAAAATGATTTAAAAACCACTGATGGAGAATCTATTCTGGTACAAGATCTAGGGCAGTACAATACCGATGCTGGGCCGGATTTCTTGAATGCTCGTGTACGTATAGGGGATATCATTTGGGCGGGTCATGTCGAAATGCATATTTCTGCTTCCGAGTGGCATCAACACGGACATGCGGGAGATTCGGCTTATGACAATGTGATATTGCATGTGGTCATGGATGAAGATGCAGAAATTTTGCGATCGAATGGCGAGAAGATTCCTTGTTTGGATTTGCGGCCTTACTTACCTGAGAAAATGACCGGTAAATACTTGAGATTAATGCAAAGTAGAGGATGGGTGGCTTGTCACGCTCATTTCCCACATGTCAATCAGTTGGTCAAAAATCTATGGATTGAACGGTTATTGGTAGAGCGTTTGGAACGCAAAACCAATGAGATTAATATCATCTTGGAGGCTAGCCAAAATGATTGGGAGTCCGCATTCTATCGGTTTTTAGCTCGAAGTTTTGGCGGCAAGGTTAATAACGATGCTTTTGAGATGCTGGCGGCCAATACCCCATTGAGCATTTTGGGTCGGCATAAAAATGATTTGTTTCAGTTAGAAGCTATTTTATTTGGTCAGGCGGGTATGCTGCAGGAAAGGTTTAATGATGTGCATCCAAGGCAACTCAAACGAGAGTATGAAGCACTCCAGAAAAAGTATCTTTTATTACCGATTCCTAAGATGGTCTGGAAGTACTTGAGGCTGAGACCGGCGAATTTTCCCACCATTAGGCTGGCTCAATTTGCTGTTTTGATCCATCAATCCGCTCATCTTTTTAGTAAGATACTGGAAGTTACAAAACTATCTGATTTGGTTGCTTTGTTTGATATTGATGTGTCAGCGTACTGGGAGTCTCGCTATCAATTTGATAAAAAAGCCCATAAAGTGATTCGTAAGATGGGGAAAACGACGATTTATTCCTTAATCATTAATGTGATTGTTCCTTTTGTCTTTCTTTATGGCAAAAAACGGGACGATAGTCGATTGAAGAAGAAGGCAATCGGATGGTTGGATGAAATTCCGGCTGAAAAAAATAGCCTAATACAAGGGTGGGAAAATTTAGGCGAGAAATTTGAGACCGCCGGTAAGACCCAGGCTTTTATTCAGTTGAAAACCATTTATTGTAACCGGCAGCGATGCATGGAGTGCCCGATTGGAAATGCGGTTTTGAATAGTCCGGTGTTGGCAGAACAGTAGGGATGACGGTATGGCGGTGTAACGGTGTAACGGTATGGCGGTATAACGGTGTGAAGGTATGGCGGTGTAGCGGTGTAGCGGTATAACGGTATGGCGGTGTGACGATTCAACGGTTTAGCGGCGTGGCTCTTTTTGGGCTTTGTCGAATTTGTATAAAGTGGTAGTTTTAACGGGTTACAAGTAGATATTGACTTGCTTTGTATCTGCTAATCGAAAATGGTAGGCTGGGCTTGCGGGCAGACATATGGTACTTGGCACCAAAATGACTATTGTTTGCCTAAATCAGGGGAGCTTAAACAGGCGCACTAGAAGAATACTCAGAACTTTTTAGGAAGAACGGCGTATTTTTGTACTTGACTTGTAGTTCTTTTTTAATTTGAACCCTTTTTATGAAGATATTAAAATTTGGAGGCTCATCGGTGGCCGCTCCCGACAGGATTAAAGCCGTGGCGGCCATTGTACGAGATAATTATAGCCGTGGCGAGAAGTTTAGTTTTGTGGTTTCCGCCTTTGGAGGGGTGACCGACAAGTTGTTGGAGATGGCTCAGACGGCTTCTGCCGGAGATGATACATTTGAAGAAGAGTGGCAGGCGCTGAAGCAAAGGCATATTGATATGGTGGAGGCTTTGTTGAAAGGTGATTATCGTAAAGAAGCCGAAGAAAAAGTGGAGCGTCGATTTGCCAATTTGCTCCATGTGTTAAAGGGGATTCATGCCTTACGTGAAGTGACGCCAAGAAGTAAGGACTACATTGTTAGTTTTGGAGAAAGAAATTCTGCATATATCATTTCTAAGTATTTATCGCAAGAAGGGATGCCGGCCAATTATTTGGATGCCCGCAAAGTGGTCCTTACCGACGATAGTTTTGGGAATGCTCAAGTGCAAGTGGAAGAGACTTATCAGCGTATTCGGGATTGGTTTAGTGTGCAGCCGGGGTTAGCGGTTATTACGGGTTTTGTGGGTGCTACATCTGAAGGAATTACGACTACCTTGGGTCGTGGTGGTTCTGATTACTCAGCGGCCTTATTTGGAGCTGCCTTAGGAGCCGACGTGATAGAGATATGGACAGATGTCAATGGGATTTTGACGGCGGACCCCAGAGCGGTACGCGATGCGCATACATTGTCGGAAGTGACCTATGCCGAAGCCATGGAGATGTCTCATTTTGGCGCAAAAGTTATCTATCCGCCCACTATACAACCGGCGCTGCGTGCATCCATTCCAATTTATATCAGAAACACATTTAATGCTGAATTTGAAGGCACCAAAATCAGCGGCTCGCGTCAACCTACGGGTAATTTAATTACCGGCATGGCATCTATAGGCAATGTTGTTTTGCTGACATTACGAGGAAGTGGTATGGTCGGAGTGCCTGGTTTTGCTGCAAGGCTTTTTAATTCTTTGGCGCGTGGAGGAATCAATATCATTATGATTACGCAAGGCTCGTCGGAGCATTCTATATCCTTTGCAGTTACGCCGTCAGAAGCAGATGTGGCCAGAGAACTTGTTGAAGCAGAATTTGATTTAGAGCTTACGCGAAAAATGGTGGAGCCGGTAAAGGTGGAAAGTAATCTAAGTATTGTGGCGATTATTGGAGAAAGTATCAAGGTGAAGCATGGAATTTCCGGAACTTTGTTTAAGGCATTGGGTGTGAATGGGATCAATGTTGTCGCTATTGCACAAGGTTCTTCGGAGTTGATAATATCAGTGGTTATCCACAAATCGGATGAAAAAAAGGCGCTGAATGCCATTCATGAGACCTTTTTTAAGGAAAGTATCACCCAAGTACATTTGTTTATGGTTGGTGTCGGCTTAGTCGGTAAAAAATTGCTAGAACAAATACAACAACAAAATGATACGCTTCGCAAAGAACACCAAATCGAAGTCTGTCTGGCCGGTGTGGCTAATAGCCAAAAAATGATTTTTAGTGACCAAGGAATTGACCTAGCCGGTTATCAAGATGCCTTGACTGCCGGAGAACCGTCAGATATGCCCCGATTTGTCCAAAAAATGGTCGATATGAATTTGAGAAATTCTGTCTTTGTGGATGCCACGGCGAGTGACGCTATTCCTGCTTTTTACGAAAGTATTCTCGAAAAAAGTATTTCCATCTCCACGCCCAATAAGGTCGCCGCATCATCGAGTCACCTTCAGTACCGGCGGCTCAAAAAAATGTCCAAAATATATCGGGCACGATATGCTTTTGAGACAAATGTAGGGGCCGGCTTACCGATCATCACGACGATTCAGGACTTGGTGCGCTCGGGCGATACGATTACGAAGATTGAAGGGGTGCTTTCGGGTACATTGTCCTATATTTTTGGGGCATTTACGAAAGGGGCTAAGTTTAGTGATGTGGTCAAAGAAGCAAAAGAAAAAGGCTTTACGGAGCCGGATCCAAGAGTTGATTTAAGTGGTAAGGATGTTGCTAGAAAGATTGTTATTTTGGCTAGAGAAATAGGTCTTCAGGTGGAGTTAGATGATGTCCTGATTGATCCAGTCTTGCCAAAAAATTGTAATGAAGCACCGAATATACCTTCCTTCTTTAAAGAGTTGGAAGCGTCGGACGATTACTTTGATGACTTGCGTCAAAAAGCCCAAGACGATGGCAAGGTGCTCAGGATGGTCGCTAAGCTGGAAAACAATAAGTGCTCCATAGGTCTTCAGGCTGTAGATGCATCAAGTCCGTTTTTTGGGCTTAAAGGCGGTGATAATATGATTGCTATTACATCTAAACGCTATACACCTTATCCTTTGGTGGTGCGAGGCCCGGGAGCGGGTGCGGATGTGACGGCTGCCGGTGTCTTTGCAGAAATCGTTAAGATTGGAAAGGATGGTTGGTAGTAAATTTAGGTAGTTCGGTACAACGGTATAACGGTACAACGGTGTCGCACATCCTTGGCTTTGTGGTATTGGTTAAAGGTAAAGCTGGATTGCTTAGAGTCGTTACTTTTTACCAAGCTAATAGCATGGGCACCCAACAATTATCTTTTTTTCTCCAAATGCCTAAGTCGTGAAGCCCTAGAAACCTAAATTTGCCTTACCTTTGCAGGCACAATGACGACTACAGATAGATATACCATAAAACTGACCCAATTTGAAGGGCCATTTGACTTATTGTTATTCTTTATTGAAAGGGATGAACTTGATATTTATGACATCCCTATTGCCAAGATTACTAAGGACTTTTTGGATTATATTCGCCAGATGCAAGAGATGAATGTCGATGTGGCCAGCGAGTTTATTCTGGTGGCAGCGACACTGATGCGTATCAAAGCTAGAATTCTTATTCCCCGCAAGGAAGTTGATGAAGAAGGCAATGAAATTGACCCAAGAATGGAACTGGTCGAGCGGTTGCTTGAGTATAAACGCTACAAAAGTGTTTTAGCCCACATGCGCACCTTTGAAGAAGAAAGAGCGTTGATGGAAAAACGGGGCTATGCCAACAAAGAAATAAAAGAAATTGCCGTTAAAGCTTTGGTAGATGTAGAGTTGGAGTCCTTGACTTTGTTTAAGCTGATGAAAGCCTTTCAAAGGGTATTGGATCGGATGGAAGGGCGAAAGAGTAAGGTCATTCACCAAGTTTATACTTATAATCATACGATTCGGGGTCAACAAAAAGTGATCCGAGAGTTGGTCGGAGATAAAAGGGTGCCCTTTGAAACTATTTTTGGAGAGTTAGAAAATAGGATGCACGCCATCATAAACTTTATGGCCCTGCTAGAATTGCTTAATCGCTTGGAGTTTGTCGTCATTCAAGGAGAAGGTGTTAATAATTTTTGGATTGAAAAGAATCCGGATGCCCCCGATGATGTCCCGCAAGACATTGCCAAAGGATGGGATGAAGAAGCTCCTACCGAGCAAGGACCATCTGAATGAGCATAAATGAACTGAGAGAGTGCGGTTTCGTTTCTCTCATTGTGATTAGCTTCAGGTGGCATTCCTACTCATTGACCAGAACCCGATCAGAAATATCAAAAGCGCTGCCTTCTAATTTCAGTACACCACGCGGACAAACCGCCGAACACACCCCGCAGCCCACACAAGAAGCCCGAACGATATTCTCTCCCTTTTGGGCGTAAGCCCTTACATCAATGCCCATTTCGCAATAGGTGGAGCAATTGCCACAAGAGATACATTGGCCTCCGTTGGTGGTAATCCTAAATCTAGAGAATAATTTTTGTTGAATACCCAAGATGGCGGCCATTGGGCAGCCGTAGCGACACCAAACCCGACTCCCTAATATGGGATAAAACCCAACTCCAACTACACCTGAGAATATCGCCCCGATAAAAAATCCATACCATTGCCTTAATAATCCGTTGTCAACGAATAATATATTTTTCCGATGTCCCAAATGTGCCGTAATCACCAATGCGATAATGATGCCGATGGCTATTAAAGCTTTACGACGATCGACTTTTTGAATCCCTTTAAACCAATTAGAGCCGATAAAAATTCCCGCAAGAGACAACGTGACCAAAAATATGGCGGTTAAATGGTTTCTAGTGACGGTAAGTTTTCCGGGATGGTCATACACGTAGCTGTATAAAACTCCAATAGTCATTATCACCACAAAAATCAATACCGAATGAATTATCCAACGCTCTATCTTCCATGCCTTCAATGACTTGTCACTCAAATGTCTAAAGGAATCACCCGCCGTTTCGGCTAGACCACCGCACCCACAAACCCAAGAACAAAACCATCGTTTGCCAAAATAGTAGGTCAGAATGGGGGAAATCACAAAAATCATCAATAGTCCCCACACCAGCATCATCAGGCCAATCGTGCCACTACTTAGATAGGCATCCAAGTTATAGGCATCAAACATATAATAATTTAAGGGCCACATATTTTTGAAGTCGTAATAAGGTTTGTTGAGTTTTTGGAGTATTTCCGGAAGGAGAAAAGCAAAGCCAAGCTGAAAAAACATGACAGAAATGGTGCGTAAAATCTCGTATTTGTTGTGTCGATACTTTCGTATAAATTTTATCCCAAATCCCAAAATAGCTAGCGTATATAGCGTCCCGTATAAAAACCACTCACTAGCCGGCTTGCCTTTTAGGGCATAGCTAAGTGGATCAAATAGGGCGATAATTCCAGTGTTCGGGGCACCATCTCCCCCCTTTCCTAATAGAGCGGGGAAAAAGTAAAGAAGAATGTAAAAACCTGTTAAGATGACTCCCAGTATCCAAGCTGCTACTCCTCTGCTGGTAAGTGGTTTAGTCCATACGTGGTTGTTATTGACCGAAAAAGTATTCATTTAATTGGATTTAAGGAAGGATAAAACGGAAGAAAGACGACGTTGGCTCTTGGCGCGTAGTGATTTACCGGTTTGCTGATTATAGGTGGCGAGTATTTCTTGTTCGTAGGTTTTAAAAAACTCCGGGTCAAAATTAGCGAGAGCAAGATGCATCAATACTTCTTCGATATGCGCCTTTGATTTTATCCATTTTTCGCATACTTGATGGCGATAACGGATGCCCATAAGATTAAATCCGGTTACGGTGCCATTGTCTTTTCGGTAGTTAATACGGATGCTTTTATCACCATCCGGATGCTCCCAATAAATCGTCTCTATGCCTTGCGGCAAAATGCTTGGAATCGTACCATAAACTTGATATTCGATATCCAAAAATTTTGCAGAGTTAAACCAAATTCCCGGTTGATAAGCCGTCTTTTTCCCGCAAATATTTTGCGCGACGGTCTCTCCCATCATCCGACCGGTGTACCAAACGGCTTCGATTGGTCTTCTCCCGGCTTTTGGCGTAAGCATCTCCGCACAATCCCCGATGGCATAGACATGGGGCTGGTTGGTTTTCAAAAACTCATTGACTTGGATACCACGCCCGATGGCTAACTCCGTTTTCTTTAAAAAAGCGACATTGGGGCTGACTCCGGCAGTTAATCCTACAAATCCGCAGTCTATTCGCTCATTTTTATGGGTCATTACGGCGCAAGCTTTGCCGTTGCCGTCATCAATAATTTCTTTTAATTCGGTAGATAATCTTAAATCAATACCATGGTGTCTGATATGGCGGCTTACCATCGCGGATTCTTCTGCGGGTAAAACCACACGCCAATAATCGGGTTCTCTCACAAGAAAGGTGACCGGAATATGACGGGAAAGAAACATCTCGGCCATTTCAAGCCCAATCAACCCGCCCCCGACAATGACCGCTCTTTTTAATCCCTTGGAGTGCTTTTCCATGGCTTCAAGATCTTGCTTGTGGTATAGGCCGTGTACGGCTTGTAAATCTTGCCCCGGCCACCCGAATTTATTGGGTTTTGAGCCTAAGGCGAGTATCAGTTTATCATAAAAGATTTTTTCTCCGTTTTCCGAAAGGAGAAATCTGTCACCAAAATGAATGTCAGTGATATGGGCTTGCACCAAGTCAATTCGGTTTTTGACCCAAAAATTATTTTCGTATGGCTGAGTATCTTGGAAGCGCATGTGCCCCATATAGACGTACATGAGTGCCGTTCGGGAAAAAAAATACGGAGTCTCCGAAGAAATGATGGTGATTGGGTGGTCGCTTTGCTTGCGTATATGCCTTGCGGCAGTAACTCCACTAATTCCATTTCCGAGAATAACGATGCGCATAATCTTAGGCTTTTGTACTGCATAGTTACGTATAAAAAACCGTGTTGTTGGTATTGATTGTCCTTTATGTCAGGCAGATGACCGAATAAATTTATGTCCGTTTGGAGATGATAGAAGTATGTTTAATAAATGGCAAATCATTAATTTAGTCTTAAGTTATTATTTCTTTATCGTATATTGCACCATCTTTTCACGAAAAATAATAATATGAATCGTTTGTTTTTTACTTTTTTCTTATCCCTTTTTGCATTGTTGTCCGGAGTCCAGGCACAGGAAGTATATTTTGAAGACTTTTCCAATGGAATGCCTGACGACTATATCTTGGTGGATCGGGATGGAAATACACCTGCATCCGGCGTTAGTTTTGTAACGGATGCGTGGGTTATTTCTAGTACAGGAGCAGCAATGAGTACCTCATGGTACACCCCGGCAGGGACCTCTGATGACTGGATGATTACTTCTGAAATTGACTTGCCCGAAGTTGATTCTAATAAAACGCTTTTTTTGACATGGGCTGAATTAACACCCGACCCGGATTATCGAGATGGGTATGACTTGATGATTAATACAACCGGTCAAACCAATCCTGATAGTTTCGTTAACCTAATCACTGTGCCTCAAGCACAGACTAGCTGGACCGTTAAAACCTACGACCTATCCGCTTATCAAGGAATGGCCGCTCGCTTCGCTTATGTCAATACGAGTAATGATAAGTATTTGCTTTTGATTGATGACATAGCAATAAAGGCCTATGGAGAAAATGATATGGCTGTTTTGACTAATCTTAATCCCAATTATACTCTAGTTGGAAATAAGCTAAAGGTGGAAGTAGGTAGCTTTGGGGCAGCGGCTGCAGCTAATTGTGATTTATCCTACTCCATCGACGGGGGCGATACTGTGACGGCAAATATAAATCTTTCCGGGTTGTCTCTACTCGAAACAAAGGAGGTCGAGCATCCCGTTGCTCCAACAATGACCGCCGGTTTGCATTCGGTGAAGATGTGGGTATCTAATGTAAATGGTGGTATCGATGTAGATTTGACCAATGATACGCTCACATTTGATATCGTGGTCTATGATGAGAGTGTTTACACGGACAGAAATACAGTATTAGAGGTCTTTACAAGTTCAACTTGCCCGCCTTGTAAACCGGGGAATGCAAAAATAGCTTCTGTTGTTGGTGGAATGGATGTTAAACCTATTCTGTTAAAATATCAACAAGATTTTCCTGGTACAGGAGATCCTTATACCACTGATGAGACCGTGGCAAGAAGGGAATTCTATGACATTAGTGCTGTGCCAACTACCCAAATTGATGGATTATTTAAAACCCTAAATCCTAATGATTTGGTCGTTGGAGACATTACATCTGCTCAAGCGGTAGGTGCGTTAGTAGATATTGAAGCTTCTTATGAATTGGATAGCGCGAACCAGTCTATACATGTTTATGGTAGTTACACTCCTAGGGTGAACCTTGTTAATGGTACCAAAATGATTCTGGCCATTAAAGAATGGACTACCAAAAAGAATAAAAAATCAAACGGAGAGACTCAGTTTGACAATGTAGTCAAAAAATTATACAATGGCATAGAAGGCATAGATGTCAGTGGAAAGGAGGCAGGTACAGTCTATCCTTTTGATTATACTTATCAATTTAACGGAAACTATCGTCTTCCGTCAAATGGACAAGAAGCGAATAGAATTGATCATGCCATAGAGCATTCCGTAGAGAATTTTAATAATTTGGGCGCTTCTATAATCTTTGAGTCCTCTAGAGATCAATATATTCTCCAAGCGGGTGAAGCAGGATTTGTGGTTGGCTTGACTGACTTGGTGGCCTTGAAAGATTTAAATATTTATCCGAACCCATCTGCCGACTTCTTGAATGTATCGTTTGCTACTTCTGAGAGATTGCCTATTACTATTCAGGTACTTGACCTTTCGGGAAAAGTATTGATTAGTCAGAAGCTAGGTGAATTGGCAAAAGGAGCTTATCAGCATACTTTGGACTTGTCAAAACTTGTCAACGGAACCTATGATGTCACTATCTTGTCCGGATCCACCGGTATTTCTTCTACTTTTACGGTAGTCAAATAAGAGAGAGACGATTGTAACTGTGCAGATAATTGGGGGAGCCCCTTTATTGGGATTGTCCGGTTTTCATGGTGCGACTTAACCTAAAATGTAACAGTTACTTAAAAAGAAGCCATTCTCAATGAGAATGGCTTCTTTTGTTTTTTGTGGCCGGTTTGTACTCTCAGCTACTTGATGGGCGCTTTGTCTGCTTGCCAAGAGGCCCTTGCGGGAAAAATAAATCAAAAGAAAGTGGAACATCTAAGCTTATTGGACTTACCTTCTTGGATTTAACGGTCCTAAGAAGGTGAGTTCTTTCAACATTATTTTGACATCTTCCATATGATGAATCCTAGAAATCCGATAAGTAATAAAGAAATACACTGAAACTTCCAACGCCAGTATTTGGTCACGTTGAGTTCCAAGTCTATTGGTTCAATGGAGTTGCTCCAAGCCAAGAAAACATCTGCCATTGGCGCCCTTCCAAAAAGATATTTTCGCTGATCTTTTCTCGTGTAGCTCATTCCGATAACGTTTAGACAGTTTTTAGTTTCTTGAAATCTGTTCCAGTCTCCAAACTTTCCAAAAGTATGTTCTCCTACGATGGTTGCTACCGGTCCAATATTCCATATAATCGGCCCGGAATCTATATCGCCCGCTTGGTCGCCCACATCAGCCGGATACTCTCGTAAAGCGCGAAGTCCGAAGTGGCTTTCCGTGAAAATTCTCTTAAAAATTTGATACTGCTCCAATGCAAAATCTCGATCCATCTCTACCAAAAAAGAAAGGATTAATGCTTGGGACGATCCCCGTGCCGACTCAATGATATGACCATCTGCTTGTGTGTAATGAGGAATGAGCCCATAATTATCCAGATTGTTTTTAACTTTATTCAACCAGTAATTAACCTCGCTTTGGTAAGAAGTGTCAAGTAATTCTTTGGCTAAATGGACTGAAGCCATGGCCACCATCATATCCGCCGGCCAAGCATTACCCTGATAAGATTCTAGGAAAGGGCTTTCAGAATTTTTCATCGCATTTACGATTTCTTGGCAATTCTGCTGATACATTTGAATATCTCTAGCGTCCCTTTTGGGCTTTTGGGTGAGAAGAAGCTTTTGCGCAAGCAAATAATTACTCCATCCGCGATAATATGCCCCATATTCTAACGGCAGATTCTTCGTAAAGACTTTTTGACCTTGCGGTGAAAAAATGGAGTCTACCGATTTAGTGATTTCATCCAGTCCATGCTGAAAAATCTTTGAAGAATCCGGTTGGTGACCAATCAAATTGCTCCAAGTCAATCCATACATGGCATGAAAAAAAATAAAACCTTCGGGGAATTGCTCTTGTAATCTTGAGGCTTCTCCATCCTTAATTTTCGTCTGAATATAATTTAGCTGGTGGGCCACGTCAAGATTGTAAGGGGTAACTGTCGATTGCTTAAATTTTGTACGTGAATAGAGCGCAAAATTAATCGCCAAGATGGAAAAGGCAATTGTCCATAGTACAAATCGAAGTAAGAGCTTTATTTTCATCCCATCTACAACGATTAGACTGCCTTTTTCGTATCGGTTTCTTTTGGTTAGGGAGTGTTAACTAAAAAAATCATATCACATCAAGCCTAGCCATAAAGGTATTCGACCAATAGCAAGTCACCACAAGAAATACGTCCCCCAAATATCCTTCACCTATGAAAAAAATAGGGCATCCGCATTTCATCCCAAGTATCTGACAATTCATCCCTTTTTTCTTTAAACTACGCGTGAATTACCGCTTTTTGGCCTTCAATTAAAACCAAAAGAAAATGAAACAGATTTTTGCCTTTGTATTTTTTTGTCTGCTATCCTTTTTTGCGCAAGCACAAACCACCATCACCGGGACTATTCAAGATCAATCAAACAACCCCCTGGGATTTGCCAATGTTTATATTGAAAATTCTTTTGCCGGTACCACCGCCAATGCTGATGGGACTTTTTCTTTAGAAACGGAGTTGACGGGGCCCCAGGTCATTATTGCGGATTTTTTAGGGTTTGAGCAATCAAAAACCGAAATAAATATCCAAGGGACTACCCTTCAAATCTCTATCGTTCTTAAGGAAAAATTCAATGAGTTAAAGGCGGTCACGGTCACTGCCGGCTCTTTTGAAGCCAATGATAAGAAAAAAGCGGCTGTCCTTAAACCTTTGGATGTCGTGACGACCGCCGGAGCAATGGGTGATATTGGCAATGCCTTGCAGACCTTTCCGGGGACAACGACGGTGGGAGAATCAGGCCGGTTATTTGTTCGGGGTGGGAGTTCGGAAGAAACACAAACCTATATTGATGGGATGCACGTCCCCATCGCTTACACATCCGGTTCTCCAAACATTGCGGTACGTGGTCGGTTTAATCCGTTTTTGTTCAAAGGTACCGTGTTTAATACGGGTGGATATTCAGCGGAGTATGGGCAGGCATTGTCGTCTGTATTGTTGCTCCAGACCCAAGGCTTTGACTCCAAAGAAAGGATTGATATTTCTCTGATGTCCATTGGGGCGGGGCTTTCGGGTACAAAGGTCTGGGATAGGACGGCTGTCACGGCTACTTTGGATTATACAAATCTAAGCCCCTATTTTAAGCTGGCTAAACAACGATTTAAGGTGAATGAAGCTTGGCATTCAATAAGTGGGGCGCTTAGCTTGCGCCAAAAAACCGGTAAGTCCGGTATGCTTAAATTGTATGCCACAAATAGTGTGGCTCAAAATGGTTTGGAAGTATTCGATTTTTATGCTACAGATAATAAGCAAGATTATTACACCAAAAATGACAATAGCTTTGTCAATTTGAGTTGGATGACTCCTTTGTCCAAAAGGTGGGTGTTGCGTGCCGGCTCTTCCTATTCGTTGGATAATAATGATATTACTTATGGTCAGGCGGATTTATCTAACGAGTTTAACGAGTTGCATACAAAGGCCAATCTTACTTATTTGTATTCTCCCAAAGTGAGTGTGAAGTTTGGAGGAGAGTATTTCGCCTTAAAATCAAAACGTCCGAGCTACCGGCAAAGGCTTGAAATTAATAATTCAGCTGCTTTTGCGGAAGCCAATATTTTTCTGTCCAATAATTTTGTGGTCAAATTGGGTCTGCGTGGCGAGTATGATGATTATCTGCAAGCGTTTCAATTGGCTCCAAGATTTTCATCAGCACTAAAGACAGGGAAAAAATCTCAAATATCTTTTGCTTACGGTCAATTTTATCAAAACCCGCAAGAATCATTTCTCGCCCTAAATAGTCATCTAAAATTCAGGAAAGCAGACCATTATATTCTTAATTATCAAATAGAAAAAAACAAGCGCTTGCTCCGGACAGAAGTTTATTACAAAAAATATGACCGGTTGATACGCTACACCAATCCAATGGATAGTCATTCTTATACGCAAGATGGCGATGGATATGCATCCGGTTTAGATGTTTTTTTTCGAGATGCAAAGACCATTAAAAATTCCAAATTTTGGCTTTCCTATTCTTATTTGCTTTCCGAGCGATTGTATCATGATTTTCCTGAAAAGGCGGCTCCCGGTTTTACCGCCAAGCATCATGCGTCCTTAGTCTATAAGTACTGGATGAGTTCGTGGAATTCGTACATCAGCGGCACGGCTTCTTTTTCGAGCCCCAGGTCTTACAATAATCCTAACACTAATACTTTTAATGGGGAGAAAACAAAGGCATATCGTTCTTTGAATCTAAGTTGGAGTTATTTGCCAAAACCAAATGTGGTGGTTTATGCGTCTGTTTCAAATGTTTTGGGCTTCAAAAATAGCTTTGGGTACGAATATGCGCCGATGCCGAATAGTGCAGGTCATTTTGCCGGTCATGAATTGCTGCCCGCTGCCGACCGATTTTATTTTCTTGGTTGCTTTATTACGCTTTCGCGAAAATCAGATTTGAATCAGGTCGATCAGTTGAATTAGGTAGAGGGTGGTTGATGTTGGGTTTGATTGTTCAAAAGTTTAAAATTATTTTGTTGTACATTTCTCATTTCCCAATTAGGAGTTGCATTGAACCATCCATCCATCGACTCGTTAGGTATCTCATTGTACGGTCGTACATCATATCTAAATATTTTCGGAGATGCAGAAGCTATTTTTTTTACTAGGGTTATTGGTTTTTGTCGGGTGTCAAAACGCTGAAAATGTAGCGGAAGAGAAGCCTGTTGAGACCCAATCTGTTGATGTTCGCCCTGATACTTTCCAATCTGTCACTTCTATGGAAGGTGCCCAAACCTATACTATTGATACATCTAAAAGTCGCATTGCGTGGCATTGTGAAAAGCATAAAGGTCTAGTTGATTTAAAAGGTGGTCAAATTTTTGTCCGCAAGGACGCCCCCGTAGGAGCTTATGCCGAAGCGCTTACAAAATCTGCTCGGGACACCAGTATTACCTATAAATTAATGCAAGGGACCTTTAATAATGTCTTACAAACGGTCGATTTTTTTGATGGAGACCATTATCCTTTGTTCAAATTCAAGACAACAGATATTCAAAAAAAGGACGATCAATATGCCGTCCATGGTGAAATAAGCATCCGAAATATCATCCGACCAATCCGGTTCGAGTTGACTTCTTTTCAGAAAAAAGACGACCATTTGTCCCTAGAAACGGCAGAAATCCCCATTAATCGGACTCTTTTTGGTATGGAACTAAATTCCAGATCCTTTCCTGAAAAGGCCAAAGACTTTATTTTTAGCGATACTTTTTTTGTGAAAGTGGTTATTTGGGCGGGAAAAAAGTAAATGTTGAAATTTTTTAGCCGACCTACATCTTGCATACCCGTCTTCACCGGTGCTGATCCATTCAACTTATCTTTATAAATTACTGATATTCAATGTTCTCAGCTTAGCGATTTCGCTACTGAGTAAAGGCAAGATTCCATACATAAAATACTAAAAAAAATTATCCTGTGACATGGTACGTTTTGATGTATAAGTAATTGATGGTGTGGTGCTTATACATGTAAATAGGTAGGGTGATATTTATCATAATCTTCAGTGTTGAGTATCACTAGAAAAGGTGTAAAAACAGACAACATCTTATTGAATGTTTAAGTAACTTTGCGCAACTACACAAAAAAGGACAATTTTGTCTCTTTTGTTTTCTTTCAAAAAGTTGTTTAGTTTTTCTAAATCTCTTAAAATTCAATCTTATGTTTTCAAATGCAAAACGAATAAAGGCAATACTAGCCATATTTGCCTTGGGCATTATGGCCCTTCCGCTCTCTGCGCAGCAAACACTTGCGGAAGTTAAAAGTGCGCGCGGATTAACGGATGCCGATGTGCTGGCGAGTGTAAAGACCTTTATGCCACGGGGTGGACGTGATGAGTACTTTGCGATAGTGGGTACAGGTAACTCCGGTACTATGATTGTGTATGGTATTCCATCCATGCGGATTTACAAGTATGTAGGTGTTTTTTCACCGGAACCATGGCAAGGCTATGGATTTGATGATGAAAGCTCTTTGATGTTAAAGAGGTCTTCATTGGATAATCGTATCAGTACTTATGGAGATATGCGTTTTCCCGCATTCTCAGAACAAGGTGGTAATTATAACGGCCACTTTGCTTTCTTCTCTGACGGAGCCAATTCTCGAATTGCTCTTTTTGGCTTGGATGATTTTGAAACCAAGCAAGTGCTCTCTAATCCGGTTTTGAAGAATATCTATCCTGAAGCTGCAGTGACACCGAATACAGAGTATGTCATTCAGTCTAGTCAATATCCTGCCCCTTGGACAGATAAGGCAGGCGATGCTAAAAAATCAGGTGTGACATTCTGGAAATTTGTAGAAGGTAAAGAAATTCACAAAAGTAGATTGATTAAAGAAGAATCATTTACGGTTGAGTTGCCTGCCTACGCATTGAGTTATTTTGATGCCGGTAAAGGTGCAGGAAAAGGTCTTGTGGCCGGTGTAGCAAAGAAAGATGGTAAATCTTTTGTCTATTTGTTGGATTATGACAAATTGGCGAAAGCCGGTAAAGCTAGAGTCAATGATTTTAATACAGTGACTTTTGCGGAAGCTCAAAATGCTAAAGCAGTGGCTTTGGTAGAAATGCCTGCTGACGTAAAAGCCGTTAAGACAACCCCTGACGGAAAATATTTTATTGCTATTGCAGATAATGCTGTCGTTATTGATGCCGGTAAAGCCAAGGCTGCTTTAAACGGTGGTACGGTCGCTTTAGGTGATATTCAAAAAGGTACAGTAGCTTTAGGTAGCGGTGTCGTGGATGTTGCTTTTGATTACCGAAAAAATACTGCTTATGCTTCTGCCGGAAACGACAAGAAAATTGTTCGTTTTAATTATGAAGATTTGAAGACCAATCAATCTATTGATTTAAGTTTTGAGCCTGGTTACTTGATGACTCCACAAGGGATGTCTGCTTCGCCACACTCTAATTACTTGACTGTTGTAGATAAAGCGGGTGTTTACAAGAATTATCCTAATGTCGGACCGGTTAGACCTAGTTTTGTACACTTGATAGACATATCTTCCGATAAAATGGCTGATATCTATACGATGAGTATGCCACAGGCCAATGTATATGGTCAAGCATCTGTATTGAGAACAACCATTAAACCTATTATCAGATACCCGTTGGGTACAAATACTCGTTCTGGGGAGACATCCAGATATAAAACAGTCGCCGGACAAGAGAAAATCGAACGTGAAGGCAATCGGGTACACGTATTTGGTACGTTGATTCGTTCGCACATTACACCTGAAATTGTGAGAGTCAATCAGGGAGATGTCGTTACTTTCCACTTGACCAACTTGGAACGTGCGGAAGATGAAACTCACGGATTTACAGTAGATACTTATGGTGTACACGGTAGTTTTGAGCCGGGTAAAACAGCTTCTGTTACTTTTACTGCCGATAGAGCGGGTGCATTCCCATACTACTGTACAGAGTTCTGTTCTGCATTGCACTTGGAGATGGAAGGCATCTTGATGGTCAAGCCTAAAGGATATAAAGGTGGTGATATAGCTGCTGAAGAGAAATTGACTCCGGAGCAATTGGCCGGTTATAAGAAAAACTATGAAGATAAGTTGGAAGTCATTGCACAGACCCAAGATGTTATCAATGGAGTTGTTCAATATCTAAAAGACAATGATTTTGGTAAATATCCTTATGTAAAAGCTTTAGTGGATGATGCATTTGACCAATTAGGCAAAGGTGCTTCCGCAAAAGAGAAGCATGAGAAATATGCCAAAGAAGGGAAGTGGAAGCAAGCATTCTTGTGGGCTGAGCAATACTGGCAGTATCAAGTGAAGACTGCGGATGTAGGCTTGAGAGCGAAGAAGCTTTTGGATGAAAAAATCAACAAATAATTCAAACCATCAAAATAAAATTAAGATGAAAAAAATGAAAAATATAATTTTGGGTCTTTCCCTGATCTTTTTTGCACTCGCTGTGGTAAGTTGCGGAAAAGGCGGTGATAAAGGTGGCTCCAAGACAGGAACTACGGAAGTTTCCGGTGCTCCACGTGGAAATGAATCCTTTCAAGACGTAATCAAAAGACGTGGTTTGAATGAAGAAGATGTTTTGGCAGCAGCTAAAACATATACTCCTGATAACTTGTCCGATGAATATGTTACTTTAAACTCCGGTGGACAAGAAGGTAATACCATCATGTACACAGTGCCTTCGATGAGGATGATTAAATATGTACCGACTAATACTCGCCAACCGTATGCCGGTTTTGGGTATAGTGTAGAGACTGAAAAGTTGCTAAAGGATGGTTATATTGATGGTCAAGAAATCCTTTGGGGGGATACGCACCACCCCGGATTTTCTGAAACGGATGGGGATTATAACAATAAATGGGCAGTGATTAATGATAAAGCTAATCCAAGAATCTATGTCTATGATTTGAAAGATTGGAGTGTGAAGCAAGTCGTGCAAGAGCCTATCTTCCGTAATATTCACGGTGGCGCTTTCTTTACGCCTAATTCGGAATACATCATGTCCGCAGCTCAATATCCGGCTCCTTTTGACCATAAGTATCACCCATTGACAGAAGCCAACTTTAAAAAGTACTGGCGTGGTGGTGTTTCTTATTGGAAGTTTGATAATGATAAAGGACGTGTGAATGAAAAAGCATCTTTCTGCTTTGAATTTCCTCCTTACACACAGGATTTGTCAGATGCGGGTAAAAATGCATCTTATGGATATGGTTTTACCAATTCACTTTGTACGGAGATGTACTATGGTGGTATCGAAGACGGACGTCCTCCTTTTGAAGCCGGTTGTTCTTCCAGAGATGTTGATTATCTACATGTTACGCTTTGGGCGAAAGCCGAAAAATTACTAAAGGCAGGTAAGATTCGTACCAAGATGGTTAATGGCATGAAGGTTATTCCAATTTCTGAATCTATCAAACACGGTTTGGTCTATTTGATTCCTGAGCCAAAATCTCCACACGGGGTGGATGTAGATCCTACAGGTGATTATATTATTGTTGCCGGTAAATTAGACTCTCATGCTTGGGTATATTCTTTCCCAAAAATCAAAGCAGCCATTGCTGCCGGTAAGTTTGAGCATGATGAGTTTGGATTGCCTGTTATTACATTGGAAGATGCTTTACACGGAAGTGTAGAAGTAGGTTTAGGTCCATTACACAACCAATATGACAAAGAGAAAGGTATTGTTTATACCTCTATTTATGTGGATTCCCGGATTACTAAGTGGGATTATATTAATCTAAAAGTATTATCATTTGTGCCGTCTCACTATAATGTAGGTCACTTAGTGGCTGCATACGGAGATACAAAGCACCCACATGGTAAGTATTTGATTTCTTTGAACAAGTTGTCTATTGACCGTTTTAATCCGGTTGGGCCATTGCACCCACAAAATCACCAGTTGATTGATATTTCCGGAAAACAACCGAAGGTGATTTATGATATGCCTTTACCAATGGGAGAGCCGCACTATACGGCTATGCTTAAAGTCAATGCATCTAATTCTATTGCCGCTTATCCGGTAGGTACGAACTCTGCGACCTTGACCAAATCACCTTATGCCACAACTACAGGTGGGGAAAAACGGGTGAACAAAGGCAATACCGTAGAGATTTTTGGTACAATTGCTAATGGTCAAGTGAATCCGGCGAATATTGATGTAAATCAAGGTCAGAATGTTGTACTACACTTAACAAATGTAGGTCAATCCATGACGGATCACTATGTTTATGAGATTGCGACTTATGATAAGATGTATCCATATAGTCCGGGAGAAACAGCGACTATTCAATTTAAGGCAGAAAAATCCGGTGCCTTCCCGATTCTTTTGGATGAGCAGAATAAGGCGGCGGACAGAAAGCTAGTAGGTTACCTTTCGGTGAAATTTAACCAAAAAGCTGAAAATGATAGAGTTTTGGCTTATACGGATCGGATTAATAAGGATAATGAAATGCAAGCATTTAAGCCTTCTGCTATTGAATTGGCTAACTTGTTGCCCGGTGAAAACGAATTCTTAAATCATGGTTGTAATGCCTGTCATAAATTTGGACGTGACTTTAATGGTCCTGACTTATTGATGGTGGACAAACGTAGAGATGACAAGTGGTTGAAAGAATGGATTATGAATCCGGCTTCTCACTTGAAAGATGCAGATATTGAAGCGATGCGTCAACGTTATAAACTAGCGATGCCTAATCAAAACGTAAGCAGTGAAAATGCTTCTAAGATTATTGCTTTCTTGAAAGCGAAGTCTAAGCAAGTGCAAAGCGAAGGTGGTGGAGCCGTCGCAACGACAGGTAATGAAGCCGGTCAAAAAGTCTATAACGGAACTTGTGTTGCTTGTCATGGAACAGGTGTAACGGGTGCTCCGAAGTTTACTGAAAAAGATCGTTGGACTGCTATTAAAGGGCAAGGTTTAGACACAGCGATAAAGCACGCAACAGAAGGCTTTACAGGTAAGCATGGTATGATGCCGGCTAAGGGTGGCAATGCGAAGTTGTCTGATGCAGATATTAAGGCTGCGGTACAGTATATGATTGAGCAAGGTACTAAATAAATAAAGCTTCGGTACTTCGGTCTAACTGTTTAACGATACAACGGTGTCGCTCTTTCTTGATTTTGTGAATTTGGTTAAAGGTTAAGGGTTAAAGGGTTACAAATTTTGGCTTGTGTCTATTTCCTTAATATTGGAACTTTGTTAGATTATAGAAGGTTAGAATTTTTAGGTAAGCTGTAATAAGCTTTTTACGACTATAATTCAAAAACCACGGGGGACGCCGAAACTTAAATAAGTACTGTGATATAACATTGAATTTTACAAGCATGGAGTACTCGTACTTCATGCTTGTTTTTAACTCGAATTTTGGTCTCTACTAGAAAGCAAGATTCGAAGACAAAAGGGGCATAAGCCCGCCCCAAAGACCAAAAAGGGTAAATTAGTCTAAAAAAAGAAATCGAAAATGGACTCAAAATCAAACAAAGCTGCACTCCTTTACAAGGTATTTGGAGTCATCGGATTAGGCTTGTTAATTGCTACTTTCTTCTTGCCTACTTGGTGGGTCGCACTACAGAGCCGACAATATCCCAAAGCCATGTATCCCAAAGGAATACGTATCGAATTTAAATTTGACGGCGTCTATAATGGGTGTGAAGGTGTAAAAGAAAGGGACGAAATTACCACTAATGAAGGGGCAGAATGCCTAGCCGAAATGAATGCCATTAATCACTATATTGGCATGTATCCGATTGTCCATGGTGCTAATACTGATAAGACGCGCCCATATCCTGAGTATTATGTTTTTAATACTAAAAAAGACGCTAATGGGGAAGATGTTATTTCCACAGAGACGGGTAAGGCTATCGAAATTGATGTAACGCCCAAATACCTAAAATTCTTGGACGGGGTGTTAAGAAATTCTAAGTATGTATTTATTTTGTTTGCATTGTCATTGATTGTTTTTATTGCCACACCGAAGAAGGTCAATGGTTTTTTCGCCTGGTTACCGGCTTTAGTACCTTTTTATTTCCTAGGCCTATTTGGTTATTCCATGTATTGGTATGGTCACCATTTAGGGCTACATGGTGGTGGTGCTTTTAATGGAATTAAGCCATTTATGCCGACAATCTTTGGAGAAGGAAAAGTGGCGCAATTTGCAACCGTGTCCTATCCTTATATTGGTTTTGGAACGGCAGTTTTGACTTTTATCACCATTATGCTTGCGCTATTATTGAAGAAAAAGGCCATTAGGGATTCTAAATAATCCGCTATGTCTTTTTAATGATTCATACGAACTACCGTTTTCGCCGCAAGGCTGTGTGAAAGAGTATTGCCTGTACAAACCAAAGAATAAGCGAGAATATTTTGTTTGACAAATTACTCCGGTGTCTGCATAATTTTAAAAACATGAAATCGAAAATTTTAATATTACTTCTTTTGGTTGCCGGCGGTCTTTTTGCGCAAGGCGGGAAAATAGCCCATAAAGGCTTGGTCACTCCTGTCCAAGGCCCAAGAGATAATACCGGGCAAATCTTCTTGAATACGCTTCTGTCTGACTTGAAGCCCGGAGATACCTTGCGGTTAAAACCCGGGTTTTACACAGGGCCGGCTACTATTGAAGTGCCGAATGTTGTTATTGACGGGCAAGGGAAGGCGACCATCGCAGGTATGAAAAATGAGTCGGTTATTGTCATTAAGGCAGATAGTGTGACCATCATGAATTGTGATATTATTGATTCAGGAGATTCGCCGGATAGGTTGGACGCAGGCGTGAAGATTAAGGAAGCCAATTATGTTCAAGTAATTAATAATAGATTTTCTGAATGTCTAGTGGGTGTGGATTTGTTTAAATCCGATCACTGCCTATTAAGAAATAATGATATTACCTCTATTAAGTCTAAGTCGCTTGCGCTAAAAGGTGATGGTATTCGGCTATGGTATTCTAATTTTAATACTATAGAGTATAATTATTGGCACGAAGTCCGAGATATGGTGGTTTGGTATTCAGCGAATAATTCTTTTAATGCGAATAAAGGAGAGCATGGTCGATATGGGATGCACTTTATGTACTCCCACGAAAACCGAATTTCATTTAGTGAATTTTCCAGCAATTCCGTCGGCATCTTTTTGATGTATAGTGAGAAAACGCTCGTCTCCAATAACTTAATTCAAAAAAATAACGGCACATCCGGTATGTGTATCGGGATGAAAGAAACGTCTTCTAATCAGATTCTTGATAATCGCTTGTTGTATTCGGACAAAGGAATTCACTTTGATATTTCTCCACTGGTTCCCACCAAAGTCAATACCATTCAAGGCAATGAAATCGCTTTTTGCAATGAAGGGATGTATTTTCATTCAGATATTGAAGGCAATGATATTATCAGTAATTACTTTCATGATAATTTGACGCAAGTCTTTACCAACGGAAAAACGGCAAATAGAAATAAGTTTAGGGGTAACTACTGGGCTGATTATCAAGGGTTTGATAGGGATGGAGATAATGTCGGGGACATTCCTTACAAGTTGTATAGTTATAATGGGCACTTATGGGCTTTTAATGAGGACGTACGGTTTTATTTTGGGGCGCCCATTTTAGAAGTCTTGGATTTTCTGGAAAGGCTAGCTCCCTTCTCAAAGCCTAAGTTTATTCTAAAAGACCCAAAGCCCATTTACAAATGGAAAGATAAAGGCAAATTTCAAGTACTCACAAAAGAATAAAATCTGAAGCTATGGCTAAGAAAGAGAAAGACAAAGAGTTAACACGCCGACAATTTCTTAGGTTTGGGATTGCGACGGCTATTGGTGTGGGTGCTGTCGGTGCAGGGATCACCTACTTGAGCACCAAGGATACGACCAACGGAGAAAATATGCTCCGACCGCCTGGTGCTATCGCTAATGATGATTTTATGTATGCCTGTATCAAGTGTGGATTATGCGTACAGATTTGTCCTATTGATGCAATTAAATTGGCGGATGTGACGCAGGGGTTGTCCTATGGAACGCCTTATTTAAATGTCAGAGAGCAAGCCTGTGATTTTTCGTGTGGAGCCATGCAATGTGTGGAGACTTGTCCGACGGCTGCCTTGGATTTTATTCAGTTCAAACGGGTTGGTGAAGCAGCCAATGCCAAATATGAGCAAGAGCATCCTAATGATCTTGATTATAATATTATCGCAGTTCAGCTCCCGGCTATGCATGCCCAAACACACATGGGCACGGCTGTACTAAACACAGATACCTGCCTTGCGGCCCAAGGCAAAGGCTTTAAAGGAGCGCCAAGGGATGCTAATTTTAAAGGAGTCTATGCTTCTCCGGAAGATGCCAAGAAAGGATTGGCGCCATATCCCGTGAATGAGCATCAATTTGACCGACCAATATGTGATATTTGTGTGACCGAATGTCCAATTGGAGAGACGGCGATTATTGTTGAAAACAAAATTCCTAAAGTCTTAGACGGGTGTACGGGTTGTGGAGTTTGTGCCATGATTTGTCCGACAGAAGGGCCAAGTATCACCATTAAAAAAGCATAGTCATGTTGTTTAACAAAAAGAAGAGAACGGAGCAGCCACTACCCGCTAAGCGTAGAGAAGATATGCCAAATGTACGGGAAGGCCTTACTTTTAAGCAATGGAAAGCCAAACATGCGCCTACTCATAAGTGGCGCAACAAGCGCTGGGCGGTACTACTAACCTTAAATACCTTGTTTTGGGCATCTTTTGCTTTTGATATTAGTGTATTGGAAGGTTCTTTGAGCGGGTCGCGGTTTTTTGGAATTTACTTGATGGATTTGTTCAATTCCCTTCAACAGATTTTTATTAGAACTAGGACCGGGAATTTTGGCATGTTGACAACTAATTTCTTTATAGGAATTGGAGTCATCGCAACTTTTTATTTCTTGGCAGGTGGTCGAACTTTTTGTTCTTGGGTATGTCCTTATCATTTCCTTGCGGAAAATGCAGAAAAATTGCATAATTGGCTAGTGAAGAAAAAGAAAGTTAAAGAACATAGTTATGCTGTTGGTGTTAAATATGTCGCTTTTGCGATGTTTTTGCTTTTAGCGTTTTTTACTAAGCAATTGGTCTTTGAAGATATGAATCCGGTGGGTATTATTTCTCGATCAATCATTTATGGCCCAAGTTTGTTATTATTGTGGGTATTAGGTTTGTTGTTGTTCGAGATATTTCACACAAAGCGCTTTTGGTGTAGATATGTCTGCCCAATGGGTGTTACTTATAGTGCCATTGGAAAATATTCACCTACGGCCATTAAGTTTGATTTGGATAAATGTGGTCACTGTAGAGATTGTCAAGATGTTTGCTTGGTGCCGCATGAATTATGGTTTGTCAAACGAGGAGAAGCAACGAAAGAAGTACATTATGCCGGAGCGGATTGTACAAGATGTGGATTGTGTGTGGATACTTGTTATGGCGGTGCGTTGAAGATTACGGTGAAAGGAGTTGATAGTTTGTTGTAGTTTTGGGAGAGAGTTTAGGAGTTTGCCTGCCTACCGCTTCGCTTTTACGGCGTCAGGCAGGTTTAGAAGTTGGTTCACTCACTTCGCATCGTTAGTTAAGAAAGTTGAATTGTTCGCACAAAGTGGATCGGTAAGCTCGGAGCTTGCCTTCCGATGAATATCGGATAGGCTTGCGGAGAGATTGCTGAGCCAAACTGTTCGCACAAATATTTGATGAAAGTAGATTGGTGATGAGTGATGAATGAGGAATGATGAATGATGAATATCGAATGATGAATGATGAAGTGGTGCCGGCGAGAAGGAATGATGAGTGATGAATGACGAATATCGAATGATGAATGATGAAGTGGTGCCGGCGAGAAGGAATGATGAATGATGAATGACGAATGATGAATGACGAATGATGAATATCGAATGATGAATGAAGTGCTGGAATGAAGTAGTATGTAAGTCGCTGCGGAAGCACCAAAGGGCGTAGCCCGAACCAAAGACCAACAGCGACGCAGGAGCGCACCAAAGACCAAAGACCAAAGCGGCGCAGGAGCGCACCAAAGACCAAAACGACTAGGGCGCAGCCCGTCAAAAGAGAAAAATGGAACAGAAAACAATTATTAAAATCAATCACCTGACTAAGCCCTTCAAAAAGGTAAAAGTGATTGAAGACTTGAGTCACACGTTTTATGCGGGTGAACGGATTGCGCTCGTGGGGCAAAATGGAGCGGGGAAGACCACGCTAATTCGCTGTATATTAGGGCTTTATCGCTTTGAAGGAAACCTGGAAGTATTAGGGATGGATCCACGCACCAAGCGAGAAGAGATATTGAAATATGTGGGGTTTGTGCCACAAATTCCGCCGCCGATAAAAATGACCGTTGCCGAAATGCTAGAATTTTTTTCGGCGGTAACCCATACAGATAAACAGTTGTTTTTGGATATCGCCAAAAGATTAGGTTTGGATGTAATGTCAAATCTGAATAAGCCATTTTTGAAGCTGTCTGGCGGTATGAAACAAAAATTATTAGTTGCTTTTGCCTTAGGTCGTAAGCCCAAAGTATTATTATTGGATGAGCCATCGGCCAATTTAGATCCCAAGGCGCGAGCAGCATTGTTTGAATTATTGCACGAAGTTGATAAAGATGTATTGATGATAATCAGTAGTCATAGAATTGATGAAGTGGAAGGTTTGGTCAATCGGTTAGTGGAGATGGATTTAGGGAAAATTGTTGTGAATCAATCGGTGTGATGGTGATGGCGTAGAGACAAGGCATGCCTTGTCTGTACTTGCGCCATTCGCATGCCATTCGCATGCCATTCGCATGTGAATAATGCAAATTGAAAAAAAAATGAAAATGAGAAAGATGTTATTAATTGGGTGGGTGTTAATTTTAGCCTCCTGCAATTCAAAGGTGGATTACAGTCCACGAAAGATTAATTTTGATCGAGATGCCTGTTTTGTTTGTAATATGGGCCTGACGGATCAGCGATATAATGTTCAGGCCATCAATAAATATGGTGAAGTACGATGGTACGATGATATTGGTTGTTTGGCGGAAGACATTCGAGGAGAAGGTTGGAAAAAGTGGGATGGAGAGACAGCCGTTATTTGGATTGGTGACGCATCCAAAGGTAATGTGCCATCTAATTGGATTGATGCCAAAAAAGCCTACTACACCTATGGTGAGCATACGCCCATGGGTTATGGATATTCAGCGCATGAAGCCAAACCGGATGGAGAGTATTTTGATTATTTGACAACGCTAAAACGAATTAATGAAGGCAAAACCATGCGGGAAAAATTTGTGAAAGAAAAGAAAATGTTGAATCACTGATAATAAGGTCAAGGGTGAAAGGTCAAAGGTGAAGTGTGCCTTTTAGCCTTCGCCTTTAAGCCCTAATAATCCAAAAGAAATGAGCAGTATAACAAGTATAAAACAAATCGTCAGCACCGATATTCGGCAAAATCTTCGATCGAGGTGGTTTTGGGCATATAGTGCATTGTTTGGCGGATTCGTGGCGGTCATGTTTGCGTCAGGAATTACTGAGTCGCAGATAATAGGTTTTGTCGGCTTAAGCCGAATGATGGTGACTTTTATGCAGGTGTCCATGGTAATATTGCCGATTTATGTATTGATTTCGACTGTGCGTTCGGTGGTTGGAGATCGGGAGAATAGTGTGATGGAGTATATTTTATCCTTGCCGATTTCCTTTACAGGGTATTTTTGGGGGAAGTTGATTGGTCGATTTTTTGTCATTTATGTGCCGGTGATATTAGCATTATTTGCGGCAACGATTTGGGCGACGATTACGAATGTGGACGTGCCATGGGATTTATTTTTTCTTTATAGTGCGTTATTAGGTTCGATGGTGTTTTTCTTCTTGGGGCTGAGTATGTTTATTTCCACTGTAGCACGAAGTCAAGATATAGCGGTGAGCACGGCCTTTGTGATTTGGTTATTTTTGGTTGCTTTTTTGGATTTGATATTGATGGGAGTGATGCTCAAGATGCGCGGAGATGCTTCTTGGATAATTGGTTTGGGGATGTTGAATCCACTGCAAGTTTTTAGGACCGGGTCGATTATTTTATTTGATCCGGAGCTGACGGTGATGGGGCCGGCATCCTACTACATCTTGGATACGGTGAATAGAAATGTATTTATTGTTTTCTCAATTTTATATCCATTAGTGTTGGGATTTGTTTTCGCTATTTTGGGCAACCGGTATTTTAATCGCCATGATGTGGTTTAAATAAAAGAAACATGAAGAATTTAAAATATTACTTTTTAATATGGACGTCATTATTGTTTTTCGCTTGCGCAAAAAATAATGGTGCAGGAAGTGTGGCAGAGAGTGATATTCCGGATACGACTAATATTCCGGAGTTGATTAACTTCTTGGAAGACAATCAGTTAGAAGCCATAATTAATGATGAGTTGCCCTTGCGGAATGGAAAGCCGAGACCGACAGGTATAAAAGCTGTTCCCCAGCCGGGAGATGACTTCAGGCGCGGGCAATTGGATGAAATATACTGGCCGAGAGAAAAGGTCTATGAAAGTGATTTTCGTGGAGCATCTATTCGTTCCGGTCGATGTCAAGGAAGTGATTTTCATGGTACGGATTTTAGGACGGCGGATATACGGTGGACGATATTTGATGATTCGGATATGAGTGGAATTAATTTTAATCAAAGCCGGTTGTTTCACGTTCATGTCAATGGAGCAAATTTGGACAAGAGTACATTTCGCGGCGCCAATATGTTTGGGATGGAAGGGCATTTTGCAAAGATGAGAAATTGTGATTTTACAGGTGCGTTGATGAAGGATTCGGAATTTGTGGAAGCGGACTTTACAGGATCTACCGGTGTAAAAGCAAAATTATTCCGAGCGGTATTGAAGGACTCTAAAGTAGATAGTTGTGATTTTTCTTTTTCTGATTTTACGGGAGCTGGACTGGAAGGGTCTAGTTTTATCGGCACCAAATTAATTGGTTGTAACTTCCAAGGAGGGCATTTGCAAGGGGCTGATTTTAGTGGGGCGGACTTGAGAGATTGTAATTTCTTTGGGACAGAATTTGAAGGAACTAATTTTAAAGGAGCCACAAATATACCTAAATCCATCCAAGGATTTATTGACGATAAAGGAATGGCAACGGGTATTTGGCAAGACGCCGGACGAGTGTCTTATTGATGATTCTGCTGTAAAAGTCCATCTGGGAAGATTGCTTTTGGGAAAATCTGTTAAATTGTTCAACTGTGCAATTGTTCAACTGATTTTTGTAACTAATTGATTATCAATTTCTTTTAACAGATTAACGATTGCACGATTGAACAAAACAAAAAAAAAACAGCGAACGAAACAAAATTTGGCGAACAAGCGAACTATCGACTTTTTGATTAAATAAAAACCACCAATTATGAAAATCTTAAACAAATCCAACCGACCACAACCCATTGATGAAGAAGTTGTTGTGCCTAAAGATGATGTGCTAATTAGCGTAACAGACCCTAAGGGAATTATTATAGATGCCAATGATATTTTTGTGAAAATATCCGGTTATTCTAAGGAAGAATTGATCGGAGCCAATCACAATTTGATTCGCCACCCGGATATGCCAAGAGTGATGTTTAAGGTTGTGTGGGATCATATCAAGGATCGGGAGAATATCATGGCTGTTGTTAAGAATTTGAGCAAAGATGGAAGGTATTACTGGGTGATTACGGATTTTATTACGGAAGTAGATGCAGATCGGAATGTGGTCAATTATACGGCCTATCGTCGTGCGCCCAAAGATTGTATATTAAGGACGATTGTTCCAATGTACAAGGCTTTGAAAGCCATCGAAGATTTTGCTGGGATGGAAGCAGCAGAACATTTTTTGACGGATTTTCTCGAAAGACGTGGAGAGTCGTATGATGATTTTGTGGAGCACCTAATAGTAAATACTTGCGAGAAAGAAGACATTAAAAAAGCATATCAAGCAGGGTCGGATGCCGAGAAAAAAGGCTTTTTTAATCGCTTTTTTGGTATATAACCATTTTTTTAATCACTTGAATCAATACACTAATTTATGTTTTCAAATGCGACTAAGTATGCCATACGTACAGTCTTATTCATAGCAGATAAAAAAGATGAAGAAAAGAAGAGTAAGGTTTCTGATATTGCCAAGGAATTAGCTATTCCAAAGCCTTTTTTAAGTAAGATATTACAAAAGCTAGCAAAAGCGAACTTGGTGTCCTCTTCTAAAGGTCGGGGTGGTGGTTTTTATATGACTGAAGAGAATCTGCAAAAGACATTGTTGGATATTATTGTTTGTATTGATGGTTCTAATGTTTTGAATGAATGTATTTTGGGGCAACCCACGTGCTCAGATGATAATCCTTGCCCTTTGCATAAGTATTATATAGATATTAAGAGAGATTTAGAAACTGTTATTTCGAAAGCGTCTGTCGGTAATTTAGCTATTGACCTAAAACAAACTGTTTAGATTGAATTACATTTTTTTTCAAAACATGGAATCAAAAATAGCGACTCCTAAATTAAGGCTGTTTTGGATTTGTTGATTTGTCCAAAACATCTAGATGTCCATCTTCCAAGCTACATTCAATATTTTGTTGTAACTCGTCATAATCATGTATGACTTCTTTGATGTTTTTATTCTTACCAATAATAAGCGAGATCGTCATGATTAAGCTGGAAAGGAGAATGGTATATAGCAAAACACCTTCGTTAAATCCTTTTAGATGGTATTGTGCCGGTATGGTATAGAAGAGCAAGATGGTGATTAGTCCCCGTGGAGCGATGAATAGCTCAGGCACAATACTCTGTTTGAAAAGAATTATTTTTAGGAAAATCAAGCGGATAGCATATAAAGCACTGATTATCAATATGCTTAACAAGGCGACGTGATAGTCAAATAATGATATTAAAGAAATGGAAAGTCCGAAAATGACAAAGAAAAAAGTACGAAGCACAAAGGCCGATTCTAGAGTAACAACATAAAATTCATTAAATATTTCTTTGATTTTATTGGGGTTAATGGAATCCTTTAAAAACCCGGCAAAGAAGATATTTGTGTTATTAAGTATTAATCCGAAGAATAAAACAATAATTAAAGATGATAAATGAAAGACAGAGCCGATGGAATAGACCAACATTAATACCGCTATTATTAAAAATAACTTAACATGGCTGGTCAGCTTTTGTATGCCCCAGACAGCCAAATATCCAAATAGAATGGCGACAACAATGGTTGTGACGATATTTGCGGAAACGCTTAAAACAAGATGGCCGGTAGAATAAAATTCATTGGGGCTTATCAGAAACTGAAAAAGAATAATCCCCAAAATATCAGAGAAAGTACTTTCGTAAATCATAAACTCCTTCTTCATTGGGCTAAGTGCCGAAACACTTGGGATGATAATGGCACTGCTCATAATAGATAACGGTACCGCATACACAAAGGCCAGAAAAAAGGTGGTGTCTAAAAAGTATTGCAAAATAAACCCAACCACCGCCGCACTACCCAATAATCCAAAGAGTGCCATTAAAAAGGATTTGGTAATTAGTTTTATTTTGTCTTTTTTTAATTTTAGGTCTAAAGCCGCTTCTAAGACAATCAGGATTAACCCTATCTTGCCGACAATAACAAGGGCATTGGCTAGTAAGCGGTTGGTCTTTATTTCTGGATAGAGATATTGGATGCCTACGCCTAGAAGCATTAATAGCAATACACTCGGAATATTGGTCTTGCGAGAAATAAAATTAAAAATAAAACTCAGAATAATCACTAGTGAAGAACTAATAATAACAAGGTATTCCGGTTTTATGTCTATTAGGAAAGGCAGCATAGGCAGGTTTGTGTGGGTATTCTCCAAAATAGGATAAACTTAAATGCTTCCGCTTAATTTTTTACTTTTAGCAGTCATTTGCACCAAAGATAATAGTAATGCTATCATAAAGCAAGAGATGCCGTCTTTTTTCAAAAATGATCCCTGACTGGTCGCTGCTTTTTATTGTAACCGTCCATTTTGTTTGCTCCCGTTTTGTTGGATAGAAACATCTAATCCACTATACCGATATCTGAGTCAATTAGTTGCTGAAAATAAGCAGGTGCTCGCTTCATTCGACTCCCATACCAAGAAAAAAAGGTACCATCAACTAATAGGATTTTGGCATTTGGTACCATCTCTTGGAAGTATTGGATATGCTTTTTTGCAAAAGGATAAGGTTCGGAAGATAGAAAAACCAGGTCAGGTGGATTTTTTTGTAAGACAGCTTCTGTGACTTCCGGGTATCGACTTTGGTGGGCAAACGCATTGGTCAATCTCATCTTCTTGATCATTTCATGGATGAAAGTATCAGCGCCTGCGACCATCAAAGGCTTTTGCCAAATAAAATAGGCCACTGAAATTTCTTTTCCCAAAGGAACTAATGTTGCGAAAGCATCTTGAATGTCTGTCACTAATTTTTGCGCAAGCGTAGAAGTCCTTGTAAGTTCACCTACTTTCTCAATCATGTCAATGGCATCATCAAATCGACGAATATTGGAGATCCAAATCGGAAATTCTTTTGCAAGTTCTTCAATTTGGCTTTTGGTATTCTCTTCTTTGTCAGCGATGATTAAATCAGGCTTTAATGCACGAATCCGATCTAGTTTTAAGTTTTTGGTTCCCCCGATAACTTTTTTCTCCTTTCGAGCCGTTGTCGGAAAAATGCAGAATCGTGTCACCCCAATAATCTGCTCGTTTAACCCCAAGTCAAATAATAACTCGGTAATGGAAGGTACCAATGAGATAATTCGCCTTGGCGGAATTGGAATATTAATTTTTCGTTGAATCTGGTCAGAAAAAATCATCAGAATGTGTGGATTTAGAAATTTCCGAAAGGTAATAGATAAGTGTGATTTTGCATAGTCGCTCTAGCCTAAATTTTGCCGCGTTGGTGAGAGTTCAAGTAGTTTCCCTGTTGAGCAAGGTGTTAGTTGGACTTTTTAGAGAGCAATTAGGACGGCTTAGGAATAGAATTTTACGTTGTGTCCCCTCCCTTTTTCAAGGAATTATAATCCAAGTAATAAAGTACTTTTAGCGTAAGCGAATTACGTGTCTTGTTGTGAAATGTATCAGATAATGTGGAGGAAAACTTATCCAATTGATCAGAATTGTTGAAAGCATTGTTCTTCCAAGTCAAGTACAAGTCGCTCCCCGGGCTAAAGTGCCAACGATAAACAAAGTCAATATTAAAAAAATCAAAAGTTTGGTTGTGTAAGGCTTGGCCATTTTCATCTTCTCCTTTGTATGGGGTTTCCGCAAGGGTTCCGTCTAGTTTGAGGAGGTCATATCCTTTAGTATTTAGCTGCGTCCAATAATTTCTTGCGAAAAAAGAAAAAGTCATGTTGGTGTTGAGCTTGTAACTGACGGACAAGGAGGTTACATTGGTTTTGCGATTCCGGCGTCCAAAAATAATATCTTCTTCATGTAATTCACTGAAGCCCATGGAAGCACTATTGGGGTTGATGTATCCATGGAAGAGATTTTGTTCCTGAAACTCATGACCAATACGCCACGAGAGCCGATTAGAAAATCGATAAAGAACGCTGATTTCCGCGCCTTGACTGTGGGCATTCTTTTCGTCTCGCTTCCCGTAGTTAAGAAAGGTGTTGAAGGCGAGCTTCCTATTGTAGTCGGTGCTAAAGTAGTACCAGAAATTAAAAATTTTAGGCGTTACGAAAAACCGGCTATTATTGTAAGAACGCGGCTCATAGTAGTCGTGTCCGTTGACAGGTTCTAGGTAGAAGCCGGCACCTTGAGAGAAGAATTTTTTGGTGGTGGTGTTGATGTTTAGGTTCATCCAGGCATCTGTAAACACATTGGGCTTGTATAGCTTCTCTATGCCGGAGTTAAAGTGAATGGAATAGCTCCGAAGTTTTTTGGGTTTGTTTTGTCTATAGCTGATACCTGCCGAAGTTTCTTTGCGATTATTTCTGTTGAGAAAGCCAAAGTCATTTTGATCATATTGGTCACTCGTTTCTTCATAATCGACCCAGTAGTTGAGTTTGCCGCTTCTTTTACCGGCATTGATGTATAGTTTGTGTCCGGTAGTGGTGGAGTTGGGAGCTAGGATTCGGCTGACGGCAACAGTGCCGCCGGTGCCCCACTTTTTTGATTTGTTGTTTAGATCGTAGTCTAACGCAGTCACATTGGCGTCTTGAGCGGCACCTTCTCTAAAGACATTAGAGTTGATGATTGAAATGGAAGAATTGTTTTTTAGTTGTTGATCAAAAACAATGGCGTTGTAGTTGGTCAATGGGTTGGTTTTGAACTTTTCTCCATCTTGAAGGGTGGCAAAAGTACGTGCTTCCACAGCATTCAAAAAGCCTATCCCAAGTTTTTTGTCTGTTCGGCCGGAGATCTTAACCGCATTGATTAGTTGGCTTTTGTCTGGATTTTTTTTGACATTACCTTGAGAGAAGGCTGCCCCGTAGTGGAACGGTTGGCTCCCGATACGTCGCGTATAAATAATATCCCCCTTGTCAAATAAGGCGGTCCCTTCCGTGAAAAAAGGCCTTCTTTCTTGATAATAAATTTCAAAAGGAGAGATGTTTAGTATTTGTTCATCAGACCTGGTTTGTGAGAAGTCGGGAATGACTGTCATATCCAAGGTGAAGGCATTGTTGAGGCCTAGTTTGATGTCTCCGCCGCCGCCGTAAGAGTATTGGGTGCCATTTTGAGATGTTTGGATACCGGCGGTGATAAAAGGCGTTGCCGAAAGGCGTAAAGGAGCATCAATATGCCGGATGCCAACCATGCGCCCGGCTTGATTGACAAATCCGTCAATATCAGGGTTGACCTTGTTCCAACTTGATTTTTCTTTAGTGCGTTGGATTCTCCGGAAAAAATTAATCCCCCAGTCTTGTGTCTCTTTCGATGGAAATCGAATCGCCGAATAAGGAATCTTAAATTCAACGCTCCAACCGTCTTCCTCTATCTTGACTGCACTGTCCCACACGGCGTCCCAATCATTGTCTTCTCCGTTTTGAGAAATTTTGGCATCAAACTGGGTGCCCGCCGCCGAAACGATGAACTCCGTACCATCAATTTCACTCAAAAAAGGGTCAACGAAGAAGCCAAAAAAATCGGCATTACCGATATCATCTCTTTCGGCGAGTTCCTTACGAATATCCTTGCGTTGGTCGTAAAGTTTTGCAAATACATACACCGCCTTATCGCTGTAAAGCACCTTTACTTCTGTTTTTGCGGCAGAGGGGTCGCCCACATCGCCCTGCCATTGGACAAAATCAGTAAGAACGGGAGCTTTAGCCCAATCAGCTTCTTTGGCCAAGCCATCAATATGAAAATTAGAGCTGACTTTTACCGCATTAAATTCTTTGGGTGTAGAAATAGCGAGTTTTTGAGCTTGCGCCAAAAAGGAAAAGCATAGCAATATAACGATAAAAAAGAAATTGGTTTTCATTTGAAAGGGTTTGTCTAGGGACAAAGACAACAGAAGTTTGTTATAGTTGCAATCGGTGGTTTGGCTTGTTGGTGATTATTCGGCTTGCGCAAAAAGGTTGGGAAGATAGTGCGACTGCACGGGTAATAAATTGCAGCCATTTTTTTTACACTCAAAGAATCAAGAAAAGGAATTTAGTAAAATTCTCTTACTTAGTGGTTCAATGGTTCGGTAAAAATGTATTACTTTAATCGGGGTTACTGCTATGTACCGAAAGTTGAGTCAAATAATTCGCATCCTTTTAAAATATAACAATATAATTTCATAAATTTGACTAAAAAGTTAAAGAAAAAAAGAAATAAACAAGATAAAAGACAAAAAGATAATTAAATTTTTC